>NZ_JBVJMV010000020.1:0-141670 GCF_055584025.1 Streptomyces sp. NPDC104309
GGCTCTGTGCTGGGCATAAGGGACGGTTCTCCTGTCGTGCCCTCTCAGGCTAACCCCGCAGAACGGGATGTCTCACCCAAGGCTGACAGAGAGGGCAACGTCCGGTTGAGCTTCTTCGGTTAGTGAGTCGCATCAGTGGCACTGTGGAGGGGAAGCCCGGCCGCGCCAACTGAGTAGTGCGCTGTTCGGGGGGCACCGCCTGGCGTCGGCTGTAGGACTGGACCGAGGCTGGGCGTCTGACCCCGTCTGCACGAGTCGCTGCCGGCTGAGGAACGAGCGACGAGTCTGGTGGCCATGGACGATGCGGCGATAGACGGCTCCCATGTCAGGGCTTTCAAAGGGGGCTCACACACTGGCCCTTCGCCGGTCTATCGAGGCAGGCCAGGCAGCAAGCACCATGTGATCGTCGACCGGCACGGCATCCGGCTCGCCGTGTCACTCACCAGCGCGAACCGGCACGACGTCGCCCAACCCCATGCCTCTACTGGTCGTGATACCCCGCATCCACGGATTGCGGAGCCGGCCGAAACGCCTGTTCGCCGACACAAGGTATGGCTACCTATGACAAGTACCAGCTGCTGATCCGCAAGCTCGGGATCACCCCGAAGATCGCCAGCCGTGGCGCCCCGTACGTCTCCGGCCTGGGTGGGATTCGGTGGATGGTAGAGCGGACCTTCGCCTGGCTCCACCAGTCGAAACGCGTCCGCCTTCGGTACCGGGCGATCCATCGGAAGGGTATGCCTCCTTCCCTCAGACCGATCCACAAGGCCTGAGCATTGGTCGTCGAGCCCTGCACCCGGCCCGCCCGGCTTACTCAGCTTCGCCATGACGCCCGGGACGGCCAGATCCCGCGAGATACGTGGTGGCCGGAACCGGCCACTGGCCGTCTTCGAGCCCTACTCGTGATGCGCCTTGTTGACCAGACTGCTGGACGGGAGCGAGGGGGAGGGGAGGCATGCATGGCGGCTCGGCGGAGACGAGGTGCGGCTGCACGGAGGCGGAGGGCGGCCCGGCTCAAGCGAGTGACCGTGGGCGGGGCCGCTGCGATCATCCTCCTGATGGTGTTCTGGTCTGCGGTCTGGCCCTATCTCGTTGGCGCGTTAGTGCTGGGCGGCGCGGGTGTGGCCGCCTGGTGGCTCTGGCGCACGGACCGGGAGGTTCGCGAACGGGACCACCTGTGGCGGCAGGCTGGCAGGGTCGAGAACGGGCTACGGACACTCGCCGAGATGGACGCGATGACGGGTACGGAGTTCGAGGAGCAGGTCGCGGCCCTGTGCCGGAGGGACGGGTGCACCGACGTACGTCGCGTCGGCGGCGCGAATGACAACGGCGCTGACGTCGTCGGCCGTCTCCCAGACGGCCGGACCATGGTGATCCAGTGCAAGCGCTACGCGCCGACCAGGACGATCGCGAGCCGCGAAATGCGTGACCTTCTGGGGGCCAAGGTGCACTTCGGGGCCAATCTGGCCGTGTTCGTGACGACCACGCGGTTCAGCCGGCCTTCCGAAGGGTTCGCGATACAGCACGGCATCCTCGCCGTACACCGTGACCACCTCGGACTGTGGAACAGCGGAGCCTCTCTGCTGTCGCTCGGCGAGGTGAACGGTGGCGGACAGGGGGACACTGGGCACCGGACGCGCTGGAGGAAGGCGTACGGAGAGTGAGCGCCCCCCGCCGGGGGCCAGGGCGCGGGGCCGGAGACTCACCCCCGCTGCTCATTGGTGTCGTACAGCCTCCAGGCTGGCCAACGAGCGGCTTCGACTTCGCCGTCACCACTGCCCAGCAGGTTCCGGCGGTGCAGCATGAGCCGCAGGTGGCGTGCCGCGTCGGTGCCCTCTTCCACTCCTCGGTCGAGCAGTACGGCCTTGGGGGCGGTGCTGTCGAAGCCGCGCACCAGAGCGTCCGCCGGATGCCCGTGAACGTTCTCGCCCAGCGTGACGGTGGCTCCCGGCTGGCGGGAGAGGACCTGGTACAGGCGTTTGAGTAGCACGTCTTCGCCGCCGTCACGCGAGTGCGCGCCGTCGCGCTCCGCAGCCTCCAGCAGCGCGGCGGCCACGCCTCCCCGCTTCCGCCAGCGCTCCTTGTCCCCCACCACGATGAGGTGACTGCGTGCCCGGGTGACGGCGACGTTCCAGAGGTTCAGTTGTCCGCCGACCCACTCGACGGCACCGGGGTGCATGCCTTCGCCAGCGACGAGGGAGAACACCATGACATCGCGTTCACCGCCCTGGAAGGTGTGCACCGTACCGATACGCAGACGCTCCTCGTCGTATGGTCTCAACCGCTTCCGCAGCGCTTCGGCCTGCGCCGTGAAGGGCGTGACGACGCCGAGGGTGGTCTCGGGCGGCAGCTGTCCCAGCAGGTAGTTGACGCTGTCGTGCGCTTTTCCAATCTCGTCCTCGTTGACCCAGGAGCCACCGAACCGGGGGCGGGCGGCCCGCCCGGGTACGTCTGTCCAGATGACGGCGGGACGCGCCAGGGCTGGGCGGCCGCGGGTGTCGGTGAGGACGGTCAGTCCGCCGTCGTAGAAGAGGTCGTTGGAGATCGCGGCGATGTGCGGGTGGCAGCGGAAATGCTCGTCGAGAAGCAACGTGCCGCCCGCGGAGCGTTCGGCGGCGTGGAAGGCGGAGTGGCGTCGGTAGGCAAGGCGGTGTTTCTCCAGCCAGTCGGACCGCAGCCCGTTCCCACGCCGGATGAGAGCCTCGCGGTGTGGGCTGGTCTTCGTGATGTGCGTGAGCTGCATGGGATCGCCGATGACGAGGGCGCGCCGCGCGCGGAAGAGCAGCGGCAGGACGTGCGGGATCGCGCACTGGCTGGCCTCGTCGATGATGACGAGATCGAACAGGGCCGGGCCCAAAGGGAAACGCCGGGCGGAGAGGCTGGTGACGGCCCATCCGGCCACTGCGGGCGTATCTGTCTGGCCGTCTGAGTGGCCTAGAACCCTCCGCATCTGCGGCCAGTCGCTGCGACTGCCGTCCTGAGCGGCCAGCAGATCGAGAATGCGACGGCGTCCGGCCCAGGCGGCAGCTTGGACCGTGGTGGCGAGGAGTGTGCGTGAAGCGTCCTGAACCCTGTTCTCGGCATCGCGCAGTGCGCGCGCGAGCGCTGTGTCGTCCACGGAAGCCGCGTGCTCGCGCCCATCATGCCATTCTGCCTCGGCCGCGGCGAAGCCGGCGAGCGCGAGGCAGCCCGCGACGGAATCGCTGTCGTACGCTTCCAGACCGGCCCCGCGCAGGAAACGGCCCCGGCGCCACGACCCGAAGAATCGTGCGCGGGAGAGTCTGCGCGCCTTGTCCTCCAGCTCCCTAGGCCGGGGCAGATCGCCAAGCAGGCCCTGGAGCTCGGCGGCGGAGATACCGAGCTGTCCCGCATGATGGTCGCGGCTCTCACCTGCCCGGCGAAGCTGCAGCTCGGTCTCCGCGATGTGTGCCAGGCCCTGCCGTACTTCTCCCAGACGGTCGGCAGCCAGTGTGGCCTCCATGGACGCCGTACCCACGGTGGACGAGGGCTCTGGGCCGGTGCGCAGTGCGTGCAGCGCGGCGGTCTCGTGCTCGGCGTTGCTCTTGGCGTTCTTCCGCGCCGAACCAGTGCGTACGACGCTGCCGGGCACCAGCTCGTCGCAGCGGCGCCAGACCTCGTCCACGGCCTCGTTGTTGGTGGACGCGACCAGTACGGTCTGGCCGGCGGAGACCGCGGTGGCCACGAGATTGGCGACCAACTGGCTCTTTCCGGTGCCGGGCGGGCCGGTGGCCACGGTGAGGCGGCGGGTCATGGCGGACCGGAGCACCGCGGCCTGTGCCTCGTTGCACGGCAGCGGTGTCACGAGGCGCGCCGGTTTGAGTTCCGCGTGGGCGAGGGCTCGGGCACGCTGCGAGGCGTCGGGCGCGAGGGCCCCGAGGGCGGTCTTCCCGATCTGGTCCGTCCGCTTGGCGATGTCGGCGAAGTCGTTTAGCAGGCGCTTGGTGAAGCCCGTCTCTTGGCGCGCCGCGAAGAGGACCGCGGTGTTGCGGGCTCCGTGGCCGGGCGTGCGGACGTCGATACGGTCGGCGAGCTGGTCCGGACGGAGTTCCTGCACGCACGGCAGCTCGAACTCCTGCGTGAGGAGGTTGCGCACCTCTACCGCCATACGGTCGTGCTGCCCTCGATGCCAGGACGGCTGGAACGTGTCGATCAGCTGGGTGGCCTCGTCCTCGCCCAGCCAGTCGAGAGCCAGCTGAGGATGCGGCTGGACCGGGCCGTACGGCTTCAGCCGCACCTCGCCCTCGCCTTGGACGATCTCGACACGGCGTACCAGCAGGGGCGCGAACTTCGGCTGCCGCCAGGGGCGCCCGGAGCGAGGCCCGGTGAGGACCACGGCCGGGTAGCCCGCCCAGAGCTCGGCATCCTCCTCGGCCGCCGAGTCCACCAGCGAGGCCGCTTCCTCGGGGAGCGCGACGCAACCGTCGTCGTCGACCTCGCCGGAGATGAACCTCTCCGCGCCGTTCAGGCACACGTACGACGTGTTCTGGTGGCCCACCTCCATCAGAGGCGTCTCGGCGCTCTCGGCCAGCACGCACTCGCGGTAGTAGTCCAGCAGGCCGGCCCAGGCGGGCTGCGCATGGGCGGACTTCGGGGCATGCGGTTGTGTCGGCTCCTCAGAGCCGGGGCGGGGTCGTGGACTCAGGGGATCGAGGATGGGGGCGCGGCCGAACGGACTGTCCGCGATGACGATGCGGTCGTCGACGCCGAGCGTGGACTGCACCGGCACCTGACGGCCGCCGTCCTGGGCGCGCATACGCCGGTTGACGTAGTGGAACAGGTCGCTGACCTGCACTTCCCTGCCGCCGTCCTTGCTGACCTTCCCCGTGCGCAGCGCCTCGATCACCTCGCCGGTGAACGCCGACGGCTTCACGTCATCGCCGCTGCCCGCGTCCGCGAACGAGTCCTCCCCGGCCCGCGAGGACGACAGGACGTACACGCCCCTGCTGGTCAGCGGGGGCTGCTCGCCGGATTTCGCCACGGAGCTGTCAGGCCGTCGGTCCGAAGTACGCAGACCCATGGCGAACCCGCCGCTGCGACAGCAGTCGATCATCACGATCTTCTGCGGGGCGACGCACTCTTCCAGCGAATCATTGAGGAATCCGGCGCTGACACCGGTCGCGGCCGCTCTGTCGTAGTCGGTGTCCTTGGCGACGAAATGGAACTCACCGCCGTCACGCACTGTCCGCACGCCGTGCCCGGAGACGTACACGAGCGCGAGCTCGTCCTCGTCGCGATCCTGAAGAAACTCGCCGATGGCTGCCCGCATGTCGTCGGCGGTGAGACCGGATTCGGTCTGGACGGAGACGAAGTTGCCGATGTTGCGGTGTTTCAGGACCTGAGCGAGTCCCCATACGTCGGCTCGTACGGATGCCAGCGGCGGGAAGCGGCCGTCGTCGTAGTGCTCGTTGCCGATCAGAAGAGCCCGGCGCTTGTGAAGGCGGGTCATGCCGTCCCGTCATCCGGTCCGGGGCCGTCGTTGCCGGAGACCCCGTCCCGGAACTCGCGGACCATGCGTTCCTGTGCGGCGTCCGGGCGTCCGGTGATCTCGACGGAGTCGCCCGCGATGGTGACCACGACCTTGCGGTGCCGCTCCTTGGCGCACCACTCCTTGATCAGGGTGATCAGGACCTGGGATGCCGGGCGGGCGACAGCGGCAGTGGTAGCGGCCCAGAGAGCCACCTCGCCCACGCCCGTACCCTTGCGACCCGGTTCGGTGGACCCTTCGGCGTCATGGAAGCCGACTACGAGACCGTCTGCCCCGTGCAGTGTGTCGTGCAAATCCCGGGTGAGACGCTCCTGCCGGAGTGTGTCACCGCCTGTGGGCACGACGAGTGTCCACAGCGATCCCCCGTCCCGCATGTGCTGCTCCTTGCGCCGTTTCCGTGCTGAACTGGCCCGTCCAGAGACTTTGGCACGAGGGCGCCTGCAAGTGACAGTCCGAGGTAAAGGAGAGGGTGGCATCCGGCCATCTCAGCCTTCTTACGGCCCAGGCATATCGACGGCGGCTCTCGGTCGGCCGGGACAGTCACACTGAACCTGCCGCGGGTTACGCCGTGCGCTTTGGTTACAAGAACGTTCCCGGCTATCTGGACAACACAATGTTCACGCGACTCGTGGAGACCGGTCAGATCGGAACCACGGGTACGAGCACGGACCTGGTCCGCCAACAGGTCATCCGGAGTTTTCGTGGGCAGCGCAGTTTGGTGCTTGCTGTGCTGCGGGGCGATGAGCCGCCCCAGGCACAGCGCAATGCACAACGACGGGAAGGCCGCTGAGCGAGAACCCGCGAGAGGCGATCGGCTTGAGGGATAGAGTCCTGATGGCCGACTCGCCGCCGGCTGCTGTCAGCTCACGGGCCGACGGGGGCGTCGCCGCGGCGGCCGGTGGATCAGTGGGTGGGTGAGGGGCCCGTCGAGGCGCGGGGGATCAGGCGGGAGCCGATCTCCACGAAGGGGGAACCGATGTCAACTCCGGTACCACGGCGGCCTGTTGTTTTTGCGATCGTCTCGATCAGGAGGTCCCCCGCATGCGTGGCGATCTCCTCGGGGTCGATCCTGATCATGGTCAGGCTGGGGGGGATACGGAGGCGAGCGGCGTGTCGTCCATGCCGATGACGCTGACGTCGCGCGGCACGCTCACGCCGAGGTTGGCCATCTGGTGCAGCATGCTGAGGGCGACCAGGTCGTTGTGGGCGATCACGGCCAACGCGTCATGGGCGGCGACGAGGGTCGCAGCGTGCACGCCTGTCTCGAACCGCGTTTCGTACGGGCCGAGTTCGGACAAAGAGAGGTCGAGCGCCTCGATGGACTCCTGGATAGACTTGCCGCGGATCAGCTCGGCGCGGGACGCGTTGATGAAGACGCGGCGCCGATGGCCGTACGCCTTCAAGTGCTCGGCGGCCTGCGCGTTGCCGGCGGACAGTGAGATCCGGACTTCGGGGATGCCCGGCACATGACGGTTCACCACGACCAGCGGCATCTGGTCCGCGAGTTCATGGAGCCGGTTCTCGGTGAGGGTGGAGGCCCAGAGGATCAGGCCGTCGACCCGCTTCGACACGGCCGCGATGGTGGCCAGCTCATCCGCCTCGCGCTCGTCGCTGTCGGAGACCAGGACCGTGTAGCCCAGGCGTCGTGCGCGGGCCTGCATCGCCTTGATGGTCGGCGGGAAGAACGGGTTGGCGATGTCCGGGACGATCAGACGAAGCGTTCCGGTGCCGCCGCCGCGCAGTGAACGGGTCGCCGGGTTGGGGCAGTAGCCGAGCTCGGCCGCGGCGTCGAGGATGCGCTGCCGGGTCATCGGCTGCACCTGGTCGGGTGCGGTGAACGCGCGGGAGACCGTCGAAACCGAGAGACCCGCGGCGCTCGCCATCTCCCGGGATCGTGACTGCCAGGGACGGCCTCCTCGTCGCCTTGAGCCGGGGGACCCCGGTCGTCTCGCATCTGGATCCTGCGAATGCGGTTGATGTTTGCGAACGTTCCCATGATGTGTCAAGACGTGTGTCAGGACTATTTCATCGAGGAAAACCTGCTGGATGCGCGGGTCTTGCGCTTCAACTCGACTGCTGCTGATGATGTGTTCTCAAGAACGTACTGAAGTTGCGGGAACGTTTTCATAGAGGAGTGGAATGAAGATCACCGGCCTGGAGGTGCTGACTCTTCCCGACCACGGCGGCAGCATGATGCTGGTCGTGGTCGACATCGACGAAGGCATCCACGGCCCTGGGCGAGGTCGGCATCAGGTCCCGCCGACGGGCGGTCGCGGGCGCTCTCGAGCGCCTTGCGGAGCTGATCGTCGGCGAGGACCCGCGACGGATCGAGCACCTCTGGCAGGTGATGTTCCGGCGCGGGTTCTTCCCCGCCGACCGCATACTCGGCGCTGCCATCGCAGCGGTGGACGTGGCCCTTTGGGGCATCCGCGGCAAGGCGCTCGGCGTGCCGGTGCATGAGCTCCTCGGCGGCCGGGTGCGTGATCACGTACCCGCCTATGTGCATGTCGGCGACGGTTACCACGACCGGAGTCGACATCGACCGGCAGGCGGCGCGCCGGCATCAGGTCGCGGCGGCAGAGCGCACGCACTTGCGCACGGCGGACGGGGCGTTCACCAACTGGTAGCCGGGCAGGGCCGGTCGGCCGCGCGGGCCCGCTCCCGCGGAATCGGCAGCGCACCACCCTTGTCCCATCCGGTACCGGACGGGGAGCGGGCCTCTTCCGGCTACTGGCGAGGAAGCTGCACACCAGGACAACGGGACATTCGCATCACCGTTCTGGCGGGCCCGTGGCCCGCGTCCGCACATTGAGCACCAATTTTCGACTCCAGGAAGTGAGGCGAGTTCCGTCGTGTTGTTCAGAAGGGCCGCGAGGCCGGTAGAACTGGGTCTTGTCGGTATAGCGTTCATGGGCGTGCTGGTAGGCGCGTCGGCGACGCCGGCCGGCAGCCAGGAACGCGAGAATCTGCGGGTGACGGCCGTGTCGTCGCGGCCCGGCACGGTGTCGGGAGACGACGCCCTGATACGTGTCGAGGTGCCCGCCTCCATAGCGGCCGACAATGTCCGGGTCGAGGTGGAAGGCCGGGATGTGACCTCGAGCTTCCGGCCCTCCGGCGACAACGCGCTGATGGGCGTGGTGAAGGAGCTGTCCAAGGGCGACAACAGGCTCACGGCCAGGGCTCAGGGCGCGGGCTCCGGACAACTGACCCTGAAGAACCATCCCATCACGGGGCCGGTGTTCGCCGGGCCGCACGAGCAGCCGTTCGTCTGTGACACCGCCGAGTTCAAGACCGTCACCGGCGGCACCCTCGGGCAGCCGATCGACGAGGACTGCTCGGTCAGGACCCGCGTCGATTACATGTATCGCACCACGGCCGGCAAGTTCGTTCCGTTGCCCGACGAGAACGTCCGTCCCGCTGACCTGGCGACCGCCACGACGAGCGCGGGCGAGCAGGTGCCGTACATCGTCCGCGTAGAGACCGGCACCATCAACCGCGGCATCTACGAGACGGCCGTGCTGCACGACCCGATGTCCGGCACTCCCGACCCGCTGCAGCGTGGGCCGGGCTGGAACGGGCGCCTCGTGTACGGCTTCGGCGGGGGCTGTAACGGCGGCTGGTACGTCCAGGGCCGCAACACCGTCGGCATCATGAACGACACGTATCTGAGCAAGGGCTACGGCGTCGCATCGTCCACGCTGAACGTCTTCGGCAACAACTGCAACGACCTGCTGGCCGCCGAGACCATGAGCATGGTCAAGGAACGCTTCGTGGAGACGTACGGCGACCCGGCCTTCACCATCGGGAACGGCTGCTCCGGCGGCTCGTACCAGACCCACCAGATCGCCGACAACTACCCGGGTCTGCTGGACGGCATCCTCTCCGGCTGCAGCTTCCCCGACGTCGGCTTCGGGACGATTCAGACGCTCAGCGACGCCCAGCTCCTGAACCACTACTTCAAGGACGTCGCGCCGGAAGCTTTCACCAAGGAGCAGCAGAGGGCGGTCTCCGGGTTCGGGAAGTGGGAGAGCATCGGCAGCCTGGCCAGGGCCGCCGGCCGCATCGACCCCACGGTGTTCTGCCCGCCCCAGCTGCCCGAGGGACAGCGCTATGACCCCGACACCAACCCGGACGGTGCCCGCTGTGACGTCTACAGCCACACCGTGAACGTCTACGGCGAGGTACCGGGGACGGGGAAGGCGCGCAGGCCACTCGACAACACCGGTATCCAGTACGGACTTGAGGCCCTGAACAAGGGGACCATCGACATGGACCAGTTCATCGACCTGAACCGGCGCATCGGCGGCCTCGACGACGACGCCAAGCCCACCACGGAGCGCACCGTCGCCGATCTCAAGGCGGTACGGACGGCCTACCGCACGGGCCGCATGCTGAACGGCGGTGCCGGCCTCGCCGACGTTCCGATCATCGACTACCGCGACTACACGGACGACGCGTCGGCCGGCGACATGCACATGCGCTTCCACTCCTTCTCCACCCGGGCGCGCTTGGACAAGGCCAACGGCACCCACGCCAACCAGGTCATGCTCACCCGTTCCAACGGGCACGGATTCACTCTCGCCGGGATGCTGTCCGACATGGACCAGTGGCTCACCGGCATCAAGGGAGACTCCGGCAACGACGCCCCCATCGAGAAGATCGTCCGCCACAAGCCGCAGGGTCTCACGGACGCCTGCTGGACCCGCGGCATCGGTGCGAAGAAGATCGCGGAGCCCCAGGTCGAGGGCATCGACAACACCGAGTGCAACACCCTCTACCCGGTGTGGACATCGCCGCGGATGGTCGCCGGAGCCGATGTGGCCAACGACATCGTCAAGTGCCGCAAGCGTCCCGTGATCCGCTCCGACTACCGAGTGCCGGTGACTGATGGTCAGCTCAAGGAACTGAGGGTGATCTTCCGGAACGGTGTCTGCGACTGGTCCAGGCCCGGGGCGGGTCAGCAGGGCCTCGCCGGTACATGGCTCTCCTTCGACCGGAAGTGACAGGAGCGCGGCAAGTGAGCCGGAGCCGGGGGCAGTGCGACCTCTCGCTCGGGTGCGAGTGGTGGTGGAGCTCCCGCGTCGGCCCAGGTCGGCACCGGTTTCCGGGCCGCTGAAGCGTCGTCCCCCTCTCTTCCCCTCATTGCCGCCGGGGGGAGGGAGGGATGTCGCCTTTGAGGTTGGGCAGTGCGGATGCTTCGTCTCCATCCGGCTGGTGACTGGACTGCCGGATCGCGGCAGTCGCATGGGCCCAAGCGCCCGAGCGTGTTTCTCGGGCATCTCTTCGACAGCGCATCGCGCTGATATTTCGCTCTCGGTACGCTGCCGGTTGCCTCAATGGAGGTTGGCGGACACGAACGTTGACCATACGGACCGTCAGGTGCGGCTGAGCTTCCTCGGCTGACCGAGACGCTCCCGAGAACGTGCCGTCAATTCTCCGTACCATGCGTGCGCGAATGGACAGAAAATTGCATGGCACGGACCCACATGTGATCGCGGAGGAGGCTGTGCTGCCGGGATCTCGTGTCCAGGTGTGGGCCGCGGCGCCAGGGCGGCCCGCCTCCAGGACGCTACGCGGCGCGGGCTCACCGGGCGACAGGTGCCGTGCGATGCGTATCCCGAAGCTTGGTCCAGGTCGGGGCGACCTTCGCGAGGTCGCCCATGTCGGCAAGTATCCGAGCACCCGGAATGCCCGTCTCGTCGGGATGCGGGCGTGGTTGGTACCACAGGACCCGCATGCCCGCGGACGCCGCGGCCTCGACTCCCACCCGGCTGTCCTCGACCACCAGCACGTCCGCCGGATCGATCGATACCGACTCGGCGGCCATCGCGTACAGGCGTGGGTCGGGCTTCCACAGCTTCAGTTCGTAGGCCGAGAAATGCGTGTCGCTGAAGTAGCCGTCGAGCCCGGTCATGTGCAGTCGATCGCGGATCATCTGCAGCGGCGAGTTCGACACCACGTAGGTGGGCAGCGTGATCGCGCGTAGCGCCGATTCGACGCCGGGCACGGCACGCAGCCGCCCGGCGATCAGCTCCTCGCATCGGGTGCGGACGATACCGACCGGATCCGGTGGCATGGGCATCGTCGCGTAGCGGGCCAGGTGGTCGACGCTCTCCTGGACGCGACGTCCGGTGAACAGCAGCTCGGCGTCGGCCGGCGTGATGGGAGCCCCGATGAGGCGGGCCAGGTGGAGCAGGGCGTCGTTCTCGGCGCCCTGACTGTCGACCAGGACTCCGTCGAGGTCGAAGAAGACGACTTTCGGAGTCATCGGGCCACCGCGTCCATCCGTGCCTGACGCGCGGTGAACTCGCCGTACTTGACGGTTAGTTCACGTGCGAGCGGTAGGGCATCCTCGACCATCATCTCCGGGTATTCGTAGCCGAGCAGGCGCTGCATGGTGGACATGTTCTCCTTGGTGAAGACGATCCTGCCACCCGGGTGGATGGCATCGATGCCGTCGATGCGCTGGCATTCCTCGTTGACGGCCATGGCCGCCTGCTCGGTCAGTCCGGGCGGCAGGTCGAGCCGGATGCCGGTCGCGGACACGGCGACGGGATAGCCCCCTACGCGGCCATGCGGGGCCGGGGCATGGAGGCGGCGTTCTTCGGGGGATGTGAGCGCCCGGATGACTTGCAGGGCCGACGCCGAGGTCAGTTGCTGGCCTCTCGTTCCGCCCTGCCGCTTCAGCGGCCCCGTCAGATGGGCGAACATGCGCTCCGGTCGTGGTCGGAGGGTGTCGCCGGTGGCCGAGTCGGATACCTCGAGCACGAACGGAACGCCGTCGGCCTCACCGAATCGGTGTACATGGTGGCTGAAATAGTGATGGGCCACCACGCGCATCGTCAGGCTCGCTGGATCGCGGTCCAGGTCGAGAGCGGCTGCGTAGGTGAGTGCGGGGACGATGTTGCCGACGTTGCCGATGCCGATGTGTGGTGCCATGCCGATGGACGCCAGGGCGGGGCCGACCGCGTCTGGGTAGGCGGTGTTGACGGCGATGGCGGTGGAGCCGGCTCGGCGCAGTGCGAGCATCAGACGGTGGTTCAAGGCCAAGTGCATGGGCAGCCACGGGCCGAGCTGGGCCTCGTCGAGTTCGCGGAACGTTTTGTCCGGCAGCGCGAGGATCTCTCGGGCCGCTTGCAGGGAGGCGGCGTTGACGACGATGTCGGGCTGGATCCGGGCGATGGTCTCTGCGGTGCGGTCCACGTCCTTGAGATCGATCTCCGCGCTGCCCACCGAGGTGAGGCAGCCCAGATTCGCGGCCGTGTACTGCGCCAGGTTGGCGAATCGCAGAGCGCGTTCTCCGGAACGGGCGGAGATGACGACCTTGTAGGGGGAGCCGTGTTCGCTGACCAGCATGTGCAGGAGGCGTTGGCCCAGATCACCTGGGCCGATGATCAGTACTCGCGTCGTTCCTGCGTCGTGGTTCATCGTCAAGGAATCCTCCGGATGATTGCCAAAGGCGTCACGGAAAAGGGCTGCCGAGAATTCATTTCATGGGTGTGGAAACGAGCGAATGAATTTGCTTCCCGGATGCCTGTGTAAAGGCTCCATTTAGCGGCGGTTCTGTCGCTTCAGTAAGGCAGGTTCGCTGACTGTGGAGCTCGTATGAGGATCGGCGCGGCGCTCAGCATAGCCGTAGCGGGGCCGTTGTGTGTCCCGTTCATGGAGGCCGACATTTACTGCCTTCGTGCGGCCCATGTCAATGCCGAATTATCAACGCGACGTCTTGCGGGAATCGGCTTCTTCCCTGTATCGGTGCCTTGACCTCCGGTCGTGGGTGTGCAAAAGTTCGGGCCGTCCAGGCACCGGGGGGAATCGCGATGGACCGATCGATGACGGCTGTCTCCGGCTATCTGCTGGAAGAGGTCGGAGCCATCTGCGGTGGATGGCCCGCGGATGCGGGTCCCGGCGACGCCGCCCGGATCGCGCACGAGGTCAACGCTCTGTTCGGC
This sequence comes from Streptomyces sp. NPDC104309, assembly GCF_055584025.1. Classification (NCBI taxonomy): domain Bacteria; kingdom Bacillati; phylum Actinomycetota; class Actinomycetes; order Kitasatosporales; family Streptomycetaceae; genus Streptomyces; species Streptomyces sp. NPDC104309. The sequence continues at coordinate 13,459 of NZ_JBVJMV010000020.1, forward strand.
CTGCGGCTCACCCCGTTAGAAGTGAGCGGCGTGCGCTCCGTCCCGAAACTGTGTGCCCTGATCCAAGGCGCCTTGACGGGCCCGGTGGCCGACGTGCCGCACGGCGATGCCGACCGCGCCCCGCTGTCGTCGGCGCAACAACGGATCTGGTTCATGCAGCAGTTCGCGGGCGACCGCGTGCTCTATAACGTGCCGGTCCGGCTGGAGCTCACCGGTCCACTTGATGAGGCCGCTCTGCGGGCCGCGCTGGCGGACGTGTGGGCGACGCACGAGATCCTGCGCACCGTCTACCCCGTCGAGTCCGGCATTCCGCTGGCAGAGGTCCGCACACCGTCCGCGTTACCGCCGATTCCCGTGGTCGATCTGGCCCGGGCCACGGACCCGGACGCCGCGCTCGAGCGCCTCGCCGTGCACCAGGCGGCCCTCCCTTTCCACCTGCACCGCGATCCGCCCGTCCGCCTGGTGATGGCGCGTCGCGGCGCCGGCCGTCTCACGCTGATCGGAACGTTTCACCACATCGCCGTCGACTGGATCACGGTGAACATCCTCGTGTGCGATCTCGGGGCGCGATATGCGGTACACGTGCGGGGCGCGGCCGAGCCCGTCGTACCACCGGAGTGCGCGTACACCGACGTGGCGCAGTGGGAGTCCTCTCCGGCGAGGTCGGCGGCGGTCGACCGCGCTGTCGCCGACAGGAGCGCGGTCCTTGAGAAGGTCCTGTCCCTCGCGCTGCCCACGGATCTACCCCGTCCGCGTTCTGCGCGTTTCGCCGGCGCCGCGGTGCACGGGAGCTTGGACGCAGCCGGTGTCGCCGCGGTGCGGCGGCTGGCCCGGCAGGGCCGGGTGACACCGTTCGCCGTGCTGATGGCAGCCTTCGTGACGGTGCTCGGCCGGGCGAGCGGGCAGCAGGAGATCGTCGTCGGCACGCCGGCCTCGGGTCGCGTCCGCGCCGAGTGGCACGACATCGTCGGCTGCTTCGTGAACGTGGTCCCGGTCGTCGTCCGCCTCAACGGCTCCTCCTCGGGTGCCGAACTCGTCGCGCACGTCAGCGAGGCGGCCTGGCAGGCGCTGGACGCGCAGGACGTGCCCTTCGACCGTCTCGCCCGGACACGGGGCCGCCGAGCCGCCCCGCTGGTGAACGTCCTCTTCTCCTATCAGCCGAACCCACCGCTGGTGCCGTTCCCGGGGCTGGCCGACGCCGCACCGGCCGCCTCCAGTCCGCCGGGAACGGCCAAGTACGACCTCAGCCTGTACGTCATCGGCCGCGGCGCCGACCTGCGGCTCGAGCTCGAGTACGACACCGACGTCTACGCGTCCCGGACCGCCGCAGCGGTGCTGAGCGCGTACGAGGACACGCTGCGGTCGCTCGTCCAGGATCCGGACGCTGCGGTCGACCTGTCGGCGTCGAGCGGTTTCGAAACCGCCGCGCGGTGCACGCGCGAGCGTTCCGCCGGCCTCGATCGGGAGGTGTCATGACCGTGCCAGCAGAGTCGGAGTGGAGAGGCTGTCTGCACGACCTGTTCGCGCGTCAGGCGCAGGCGCGCCCGGACGCCGTCGCCGTGACGCATGACGGGCGGCACGTCACCTATCGCGAGCTCGACCGGCGAGGCAATGCCCTGGCCCATCGCCTGCGCGAGGAGGGCGTCGGACCCGACGTGCCTGTCGCTGTGCGCGTGCGCCGCTCACCGGAGGCGATCATCGCCATGCTGGGCGTACTCAAGGCCGGAGGCGCCTACGTTCCGCTCGACCCCGCCCACCCCGCCGACCGACTGGCCTTCGTCTGCGCCGACTCCGGCGCGCGGCTGCTCGTCACCGACGAGCCCGAACGGACGTCGGGAACGCTGCCCGTCCTCGACATCGCGGCCGTCGGAGCAGGCCGGGACACGCCGGTGCCCGACACGGGGGTGGGGCCCGGCCAGCTCGCGTACGTGATCTACACCAGTGGTTCGACCGGAGTGCCGAAGGGCGTCCTGATCGAGCATGCCAACGTCACGGCCCTGCTCGGCCGCACCACGGACCGGTTCGGCTTCAGGGCCGACGACGTGTGGACGCTGTTTGCCTCCCTCGCCTTCGACGTGTCGGTGTGGGAGATGTGGGGCGCGCTGCTGCACGGCGCCCGGCTCGTGATCGTCGACGAGGAGCGCCGCCGATCGCCGCAGGCGCTGCACGAGCTGCTGCGTCACGAGAACGTCACTGTCCTGAACCTCACGCCGGCGGCGTTTCGTCAGCTGTCGCGGTACGAGGAGGACACTGACGCGGCTGCGCTGCCGGCCCTGCGCTGGGTCGTCTTCGCCGGCGAATCGTTGACGCCGACCATGCTGCGGCCGTGGTTGCGGCGCCACGGCGACGAGCAGCCCGCACTGGTGAACATGTACGGGATCACCGAGACCACGGTCCACTCCACCTGGCGGCGGATGACCACAGCGGACCTCGCAGAACCCGATGTGAGCCTGATCGGCGTGCCGTTGGCCGGGTGGACGGCCTGCGTCCTCGACGAGGACGGCCGGCCCGTGGCCGCGGGCACACCGGGGGAACTGTACGTCGGCGGGGCCGGTGTGGCCCGCGGGTACGCCGGACGACCCGACCTCACCGACGCCCGATTCGTGCCCGATCCCTCAGGGTCCGGCGACCGGCTCTACCGCTCCGGCGACGGCTGCCTGGTACGCCCGGACGGTGAACTGCAGTATCTGGGCCGCCTGGACCATCAAGTGAAGCTCCGGGGATACCGCATCGAGCTCGGCGAAATCGATGCCGCACTCTGCGGGCACGCCGCCGTCAAGGAGGCGGTCGTTGTTCTTGACCAGCGGGACGAAGCCGAGGCGCGGCTGATCGCGTACGTGGCGACTACGGACGCGGTCGCGGTTGCGGCGGACGAGCTGCGTGCCCACCTGGCCCGCATCCTTCCCGAGTACATGCTGCCGGGCGTGTTCGTCACGCTCGATCGGCTGCCGCTGACCGTCAACGGCAAGGTGGACCGGGCGGCGCTACCGGCACCCGGCTCGCAGCGCCCGGCGCTGTCCTCGCCGATGGTGCAGCCGCGCAGCCCGGTCCAGCAGCAACTGGCGGAGGTCTGGGCCGAAGTGCTCGGCGTGGCCGAGGTCGGCCTTGACGACGACTTCTTCGACCTCGGCGGCCACTCCATGCTTGCCGTCCGGGCGATCGGGCTGGCCCAGGAACGGCACGGGCTCACCATCTCGCTGCGTTCGCTCTTCGACGCCCCGACCGTTGGCCTGCTCGCCGAACAACTCGGCGGGCGACCGGCTTGACCCGACCCCTCCGCCCGCACGGATCCTCAAGCCCCGCATTGGAGTCGTAAACGTGAGAGAGCTGCTGCGCGACAAGGTCTACATCCGGTACTGGCTGGCGGTCGTCGTCTCCTTCCTCGGTGACGGCATCGCGAAGGTCACCGTGGTGTATGTCGCGGCCACTCTTACCGATGCCCCGGCGCTGTTCATCGCTGCCGTGGTCATCGCTCAGCTGGTCCCCTCCGGAGTCCTGGGGACGTTCATCGGGCCACTGGTGGACCGACTGTCCCCGCGCGTTCTGCTGGTCGGCGCCGACCTGGCCCGGGTCGTCATCGTGCTGGCCATGATCCCCGCGGTCCACAACGCCGGGCTGCTGCTCATCTTGATCTTCTTGGAGGGCATCGGAAAGTCGGTGTTCGAGACGGCCCGGATGGCGGCCATCCCGAAGGTCGTCGGCGGCCACAGCCTCCCCGCGGCGATCGCCCTGTTCCAGAGCACCGTGCAGACCCTGAATCTGGTCGGCCCGCTGATCGGAGGCGTGCTGATCGCGACGGCGGGCGTCCGCCTGTCGTTCGTCATCGACGCCGTCACGTTCGTCGTCAGCGCTCTGCTGCTGGGCAACCTGGTGGTGCTCAAGGGCGCGTCGATCACGGCCACCTCGCCCGGACAGTACTGGAGTTCCCTGCGCAGCGGCGTCACCGGCGCCCTGAGCATTCCGTCGCTGCGGACCGTGGCGTGGATGATGGTGCCGGTCATGATCGCGATCGGCGTGTTCACCACAAACGTGAACACCCAGCTGCTCGTCGCGTTCGATCTCTCGGCCTTCAATTTCGGCCTGGCCCAGGCGATGCTCGGCGCGGGCGCGATCCTCGGAGCGTTCTTCGGCCCGGTGCTCGTCAAGCGCTTCGCGCTGGCGGATCTGCTGGCCGGCGCGGTGGGTCTGTTCGCACTGTCTCTGCTGATCCTGTGGCCGATCGACCGGTACGGGGTGACGTGGCTCGCCGTGATCTGCGCCTGGTGCGCGCTGGCCGGCCTCGGCATGAGCCTGGTCCAGGTGCCGGTCGCGAACATCCTGCTGCGCGACCTGCCGGACGAGCTGCGCGGGCGGGGCATCGCGCTGCTCAACGCCCTCATGGTCAATTTCACGATCGTCGGTGTGCTGCTCGGCGGTGCCGTCGCCAACTGGGGCGGCATCGCCGCGTCGATCATCGTCACCGGCGCGATCTTGCTGATACCCGCCGCGGCACTCACGTTCAAGACCCGCCGCATCGAACAAGCCGACGCTCAGGAGGACGAAGTGAGGATTCGCCGATGACCGCGCGCACGACCGTCCCCGTGCCCCCTGCCCCGGGCCCCGGTGGCTCCGCCGTCGACGACGCGACCGTCCTGGCCGCCTGGGCGATCGTCCGCGGCGCAGCCCTACGCGCCGGCACGCTCGCGATCCCGCTGAGCGTGCATGACCGCACCGGTGTGGTGACGGTCGATCTGGACGCCCTTGCCACCGGCGCCGACCTGCTGGGCAGCTGCGCGAAGGCAATCGTGGACCCGGACGCCGCGCCAGCCACGCCGCTCGATGAGATCACGTTGGTACTCGGCCCGGCCGGGGCGGCGCTGAGCTGCCGCTCCTCGTTGGTCGACCCCGTGCAGATGGAGCTGCTGGCCGGGCTGCTGGCGCGCACGGCCGGCCGGCTCGGCCACGCGCCGTCGACGCCGCTGGCGCGGCTGCGCGCGTTCACCGGGGAGCAGGTCAGCCCCCCGGACAAGTGGCGCCGGCCGGCCGAGCCAGGAGCCGAGAATCCGGCGTACGAGAGGCATCGGGCGATCCGCGAGTGGGCGCGCCGCGAACCCGACCGCCTCGCGGTCCTGCACGGCACACAGCGGATGACCTACGCCGAACTCGACGAGCAGGCCAACCGGCTGGCCAACCTGCTGCTCGCGCGCGGGGTGGGTCCCGACGTCCCCGTGGCAGTGTGTCTCGCAGCCGGTATCGACCTCGTGGTCGCCATGCTCGCCGTCCTCAAAGCGGGCGGGTGCTACCTCCCGGTGGACCCCAGTTATCCGGCGGCCCGGATCGCCTTCCTGCTCGACGACGCCGCCGTCCGCGTGGTGCTCGCCGCCGACGGCGTTCCCGTGCCGGTCGGCGAGCGGCCGGTGATCCGGCCGGACACGACCGAGGGCCGGGAACTGATCGCCGCCTCGCCGGCCTCTAGTCCGCTCGACCCCAAGGATCCGCTGCGGCTGGCATATCTCCTCTACACCTCGGGCTCCACCGGCGAGCCCAAGGGGGTGGCCGTCACCGAAGGCGCGGTCGGCCGACTCCTGAAGACCGTCTGCCGCCACCTGTCCGTGCAAGCCGGTGATGCCGTCCTGTTCAGCTCGTCGCCGGCCTTCGACATCTCCACCGTGGAGATCTTCCTGCCGCTGATCAGCGGCGCCCACGTCGTGATCGCCGACCGGGACCAGAGCCGGGACCCCGTCGAGCTGGCCCGGCTGATCGACCGGCACCGGGTGCGGCTGGCCCAGGCCACCCCGTCGGCTTGGCGGCAGCTCAGCGATGCCCTGGCGGCGGGCGGCCGCCGGGACTGGCTCCAAATCGTCACGGCCGGCGAGCCGCTCACCCCCGATCTCGGTGCTCGCCTGCTCGCCGTGGCGGGGCGGGTCATCAACGGGTACGGCCCGACGGAGACCACCATCTACTCCACGATCGCCACCATCACCGCACCGGACGACGTCACGGTGGGCGAACCGGTGGACGGCACGTCGCTGTACGTCGTCGACGCACACGATCGACCGGTACCCGCAGGTGTGCCGGGGGAACTGCTGATCGGCGGGCGCAATGTCGCCCGCGGCTATGTGAACCGCAAGGAACTGACCGCCGAGCGGTTCGTGCCCGACACCTGGAAAGACCCCGGCTCGCCGGAGGGGGCCATGGTGTACCGGACCGGCGACCTGGCCTGGTGGGCACCGGACGGCCGACTGAGGGTGACGGGGCGCAGCGACACGCAGGTGAAGGTGCGCGGGTATCGCATCGAGCCCGGGGAGGTCGAGGCCCGGCTGAACGGCCACCCGGACATCACGGCGTCCGTAGTCCGTGCCCGCGAGTTCGCCCCGGGCGACACCAGGCTGGTCGCCTACGTGGTCACCACAGGCGACCGGCCACTGGCGCTCACCGAGCTGCGCGAGTGGTGCGCGCTCACCCTGCCTGATTACCTCATCCCCACGGTCTGCCTGACGCTGCCGCGGCTGCCGCTGACCGGCAGCGGCAAGCTCGACGATCGCGCGCTGCCGGGCCCGGCGGAGATCGTGGCCCGCCAGGGCGCCGAGCCGGGGCCGGGCGAGGCGGAGCGGACCGTGCCCCGGACGGCCGCCGAGCGGGCGGTGGCCCGGATCTGGCAGAAGGCGCTGTGGGCCGACGACCTCGACGTGCACGACGACTTCTTCGCCCTGGGCGGCGACTCGCTCCTGGCCACCCAGGTCACCCGGGAGCTGCAGCGCGAGTTCCTGCTGGAGGTGCCGATCCAGGCCATCTTCCGGTACCCGACCGTCGCGGAGCTGGCCGCCGCCGTCGTCCGGGCCCGGGGGACCGGCAAGGTGGACGTGACCGGCCGGGCCGAGCCCGTTACGGCGCGGTCGGGGCAGGTGGCGAGCCATGGCTGATCGCTCGACCCTGGTGGTCGTCTACGACCGCGGCAGCATGGCGCCGACCCGGCTCGCCGAGGTCGCCGCAGCCAACGACTGCGAACTGGTGTTCGTGGTGGGCGCCGAAGCGGCGACGACCGGCACACCGGACCCGGCCACGACGACGCACACCGAGCAGATGATGCCCACGCTGCAGATGGTGGGTGAGGTCGTGACGGCTGCGGCGGGGGAGGAGGATGAACTGCTCACCGCGATCGACGCCCACCGCCCGGCCGGGATCGTCACCTTCAGCGAGTTCCAGCTGGCGCCGACGGCTCGGCTGGCCGCCCGGCTCGGCCTGCCGCACCACGCGCTCGACGACATACCCGCCATCACGCTCAAGGACGCCCAGCGACAGCGGCTGGCCGAACGGAAGGTCGACGCGATACGGGCCGCCGTCGTCACGGAGCCCACCGACCTGGACGCCGCGCTGGAACAGGTCGGGCTGCCCGCCATCGTCAAGCCGGTGCGGGGAGCCTCCAGCCGCAACACACGTGCCGTGCACACCGCCGCCGAGGCCCACGAGTTCGTCACCGGCCTGTTGTCCGGCGCCGGTCCCGGCCCGCGCGAGAGCGCCCTGATGATCGAGGAGATGCTCATCGGCCGTCCGACGCCGGCGCCGTGGGGCGACTACATGGCGGTCGACTGCGCCGTCCGGCAGGGCCGGGCCGAGGCGTTGTTCACCAGCAGCAAGTTCACGCTCGCCGAACCGTTTCGCGAGCGCGGCGCCTACGGCAGCCGCTCGGTCGTGGATGCCGCGCTCGTCGCCGAGGTGGAGGCACTCGCCTGCCGTGCGGTGGAAGCGGTCGGCGTCAGCGTCGGCATCGCCGACGTGGAGATCAAGCTGACCGCCAACGGCCCGCGGGTCATCGAGGTGAACGGGCGGCTGGGCGCCTGGGTCGACGACCTCGCCGTACGGTCCGAGTGCTCGGTGCCGGCGCACGTGGCCCTCCAGGCGGCGCTCGGCCGGCCGTTCGAGGGCCGCAACGCGCCGGTGGCGGACAGCCCGATCGCGTTCCACTACCTGCTCGTCCCTCCGGTCGGCGTCACCCGGGTCGGGGACATCCACGCCGTGCCGGCCCTGCGCCGCGTGCCGCACGCCGAGCGGGTGACGGTGCTGACCAGCCCCGGCAGCCCCGCCGGCTGGGAGCTCGGCGCCGGGGCCAACGCCGCCGCGATCTCCGGAACGGTCTCCACCCATGCCGAGCTCGCCGACACGGTGGCCGCGCTCGAGGAGGTGTCGTGGATCACGTACGAGTGAGCACGCCGGGTTCGCCCTGGCTGCGGCGCATCGCCGCACCGCCGTCGCCCGCAGTTCAGTTGGTCCTGCTTCCTCACGCGGGCGGCAGCGCGTCCACGTACGGCGAGTGGGCTTCGGTTCTTCCCGACGGTGTCGCGCTGTCGGCCATCGAGTACCCCAGCCACGGAGCCCGGCTCACCGAGCGGTCGATCGACGATCCCGCCGCCATGATCTGCGAGCTGACCGGCGTGCTGAGCGGGGTGCAGGAGCGGCTCGCGGGCCGGCCCCTGATCGTCGGAGGGCACAGCCTGGGGGCGTTGCTGGCTCACGAGGTCGCCGCCGTCTTGCAGACTGCCGGGCGGCCTGTGGACGGGCTGCTGTTGTCGGGCGCACTGCCGGCACACCGGCGGACCCTGGTGGCGGACCTCAGCACGCTGAGCGACGACGCGCTGGCCGTCGCGCTCGGCGCCGACGGCGACATTCCCGCCGAGATCCTGGAGGACGCCGAGACACGTGCCTTCTACTTGCCGCTGGTACGCCAGGGGCTCGTTTTCGCCCGCGAACTCTGCCGGGCCGTCACGGCCGGCGTGCCGGGCCGGGAGTCGGTGCACGCCCCCGCCGTCGTGGTCGGCGGCGCCGACGATCTGCGGTGTCCGGCGTCCGAGCTCGGCGCGTGGGCCGATGTGGTCGATGGCCCGCTGGAGACGGCCGTGCTGCCCGGCGGCCATTTCTACTACCGCCGGCAGCTCGACGCCGTCGGCCGGCTCCTGGCCGGCCTGGTGGACCAGGCCCGTCGCCGGATCAGGAACTGACCGTGTCCGGTCGCATCAGGTCGCCGCCCCGCGCAGGCTCGCGGGCCGCATGTCGGTCCACACCTGGTCGACATGGGCCAGGCAGTCGTCCTTGGGGCCACAGAAGCCGGTGGGTGTCCAGCCCGGCGGCAGGTCGCGATCGGCCGGCCAGATCGAATACTGCTCCTCGTCGTTCCGGACCACCCGGAAGATCACGTCATCCATTCATTTCCTCACCGAGATTGCGGAGGCGGGACAATTCCCTCGACACGTGCCGAACGGATTCGGCGTGCCCTCCTGATTATTACCGTGACCGCCCCGGGGTGTGAGTCCTTTTCGGCGATTAAAACGGCCACTCCTTAACTTCGGGTATTGAACTGGGTTCGCTGCCTTGGGTAATGTCCTCATTCGTGGCGGCCGTCCGGCTCGCATGTGTAAACGGGGGAGATCATGCTGCGGACTCTTTTCTGAACGGCAACCGTCTCAGGCCGATTTCATTGTGATTTCCGTGCTTTGTCGCGCCGGCTGACGGCGAAGCCGATCAATGGTGGCCGGCGGGCGAGGGCACGACCTACGGGCGATGCGGCCACCCCCGCGAGGCGGCCCGCCGTGGCGACGCCGATCCTGGCCGATTCGCTGCTCGCGCGATCCCAGCACAGCGCTTGTAAAAAGACCTGAAAGAGGACTGCATGGCTGAGTACGGTGACGACGGGCTCGGGATCGCGATCGTCGGCATGGCCGGTCGCCTTCCGGGAGCCCCCGACCTCGACGCCTTCTGGGCCGCCCTGGTGGCCGGCGAGGAAGGTCTCACGCGGTGGTCCGCGAGCCAGCTCGCCGACGCAGGCGTGCCGCCCGAGGTGCGCGACGACCCGGCGTACGTCCCGGTGGTGGGCGCCCTGGAGCGTCCTGCCCGATTCGACGCCGAGTTCTTCGGCTACACCCCCGCCGAGGCCGAACTCACCGATCCGCAGCAGCGGATGCTGCTTGAGATCGCCTGGCACGCGCTGGAGGACGCGGGCCATACCGCCCAGCGCATCCCCGGCCGGGTCGGCGTCTTCGCCGGCGGAAGCACGACGGGCTACCGGTCGCAGCGCATCGACGCCGACCCCGAGCGCTGCCGAACCACGCTGCCGGTGCAGGCGGCCGTCAGCACAGATCTCGACATGCTGGCCCTTCGTGTGTCGTACAAGCTCGGCCTGCGCGGGCCCGGCATCACCGTGCAGACCGCCTGCTCCTCATCGCTCGTCGCCGTGCACATGGCCGGCCAGAGCCTGCTGCTGGGTGAGTGTGACCTCGCCCTGGCCGGCGGCGCCGCCGTGCGGCTGCTCGAACCGCAGGGCTACCGCTACGACGAGGGCGGCATCCTGTCACCGGACGGGCGGTGCCGGCCGTTCGACGCGGCAGCCGCAGGCACCGTCGTGGGCGACGGCGTCGCGATGGTCGCCCTCAAACGACTCGACGACGCACTGCGCGACGGCGACCACGTGTACGCCGTGATCCGAGGTTCCGCGGTCAACAACGACGGCGCCACCAAGGCCGGCTTCACCGCACCCTCACCGCAGGGCCAGACCGCGGTGATCGCGGAGGCGCTCGCGGTGGCCGGGGTGGACCCCGCGACCGTGCAGTACGTCGAGGCCCACGGCACGGCGACACCGCTGGGCGACCCGATCGAGGTGCAGGCGCTGGCCGAGGTGTTCCACCCCGCGGCCGCCCCGGGAAGCTGCCTGCTGGGATCGGTGAAGGCCAACATCGGCCATCTGGACACCGCGGCCGGCGTGGTGGGCCTGATCAAGACGGCGCTCGCCATCGAGCACCGATACGTCCCCCCGACGCTGCACTACCGCACGGCCAACCCGGCGACCGGCCTCGACGGCAGCCCGTTCCGGGTCAACGCCTCGGGCGAGCCGTGGCCGACCGCACCGCACCCGCCGCGGGCCGGCGTCAGCTCCTTCGGCATCGGCGGCACCAACGTCCACGTCGTTCTCGAGGCGCCGCCCACGTCGGCCGGTCGCGCCGCGCCGGAACCCGACGATGGGCACGTGCTCCCGATCTCGGCCCGCAGCGCGGCCGCCCTCGACCACGCCTGCGCACGGCTCGCCGACAGGCTGGCCACCGACCCCGACCTCCGCCTCGCCGACGTGGCACACACGTTGCAAACCGGCCGCGCCGAGTTCGCCCACCGCCGTGCACTCTGCGCCCAGGACATCACCGAGGCGGTGCGGGCGCTGCGCACGCCCCGGACGGCGCCCCGGGCCGAGACCACCGCCGCCGTGTTCCTGCTGCCAGGGCAGGGCAGCCAGTATCCGGCGGCGGGCGCACACGTGTACCGGTCCGCGCCGGCGTTCCGGGCCGCGTTCGACGAGTGTGCCGCGGGCTTCGCCGACCGGCTCGGCATCGACCTGCACACGGTCGCCTTCGCCGACGACAACGGTGCGGCGGAGCGGCTGCGCCAGACCATCCACACGCAACCGGTGATGTTCAGCCTCGACTACGCGTTGGCGCGTACGTTGATGGACGCCGGCATCCGGCCCGCCGCCCTGCTCGGGCACAGCCTCGGCGAGCTGGTGGCGGCGTGCCTGGCCGGCGTGTTCACCCTCGCCGACGCGATCACCGTGGTCGCCGCCAGGGCCCGCCTCATCCAGCAGGCGCCATCTGGCCGGATGCTCACGGTGGACGCACCCGCCGACATCGTCGCCCCGCTTCTGGGCGAGCACGGCGTGGTGGCCGCCGTGAACAGTCCCCGCTCCTGCGTGGTGGCCGGTGCTCCGGACGAGATCGAGCAGGCCGAGCAGCGGCTCACCGCCCAGCGGCTGCAGCCGCGACTGCTGGCCACCTCACATGCCTTCCACACGGCGCTCGTCGAGCCGGCGCTGCCGGAGTTCGGCGAGGTGCTGCGCTCGGTCGCGCTCGCGGCCCCGCGGATCCCGTTCGTCTCCAACGTCACCGGCACCTGGATCACCGACGAGCAGGCCACCGACCCCGGGTACTGGGTCCGTCACGCCCGCCGGCCGGTGCGCTTCTCCGAAGGCCTACGCGCGGTGCTGGAGCGCGGGGTCCCTGTGGAGGTCGGCCCGGGCGGCGCGCTGACGGCCCTGACCGCGGCTCACCGTGCTGATGACCGCCCGGTTGCCGCGGTCGCCCTGATGCGGCACCGCGCGGGCGCGCCCACCGACGAGAGGAAGGTCTTGAGCGAGGGCGTAGCCGAGCTGTGGACCCGGGGTGTGCCCGTGGACTGGGAGGCGTGGCGGGGCACGTCCGCCGGTCGGCGGGTGTCCCTGCCGGGTTACCCCTTCGAAGGCGACGACCACCTGCTCCCCCGGCCGCAGGCCCGAGGCCCGCAGGGCCGCCTCGCCCCCGCGCGCTGGACGAGCGTTCCGGTCTGGCGACGGGCGCCGCACCGCGCGGCCGCGCCGGTCCGGCCGGGTACCTGGCTGATCCTTTCCGACGAGGCGGGTCTTGCCGCGAGCCTGGTTCCGTTGCTCGAGGCCCGCGGTCACACGGTGGTCACCGTCCCTGCCGGCGAGAGCGGCGTCGGCGGGGTGCGGGCCGATCACATCGTGGACGCCCGGGGTGTCGGCAGTGACGATCCCGGTGGCGAGGCCGCCCTGTCGGCGCTGTTGGACGTGGCGCGCGGGCTCGACGAGGCCGGTGACGGCCGGCCGGTCCGGATCGACGTGCTCACCGACGAGTTGCACGACGTGGACGGCGGCGAGGCGAGCCGGCCGGGGCGTGCCACGGTCTGCGGCGCCGCCCGGGTCCTGGGCCAGGAGTACGCGACCCTTCGCACCCGGTGTGTCGATGTCCGGCTGGGCGAGGTCGGGCTGGCGGAACAGGTGGTGGCCGAGCTGTCCACCGACGGCACCGATGACGTGGTCGCGCTGCGCGGCGGGCGGCGGTGGCTTCCCGCGTACGCGCCGGTGCGCCTGGCCCCCGCGGACGCCGGAAGCCTCTGGCGTCAGGACGGCGGCTATCTGGTCAGCGGCGCCGTGAACGAGCCCGGCCTCTCCTTCGCCGAGGACATCGTCGGACAGGGTGCGCGAGCAGTGCTGGTGGGACCGCCCTGCTTCCCGGCACCGGACCGGTGGGCCACGGCCGACCTGCCGTCCGAGACGAGGGAGCGCCTGGCCCGGCTCGCCGCGACCGGGCGGGTGAGCTTCGTGGCTGCCGACCTGGGGCAGCCGCACGAGGCGGGGCGCGCGGTGGCCACCGCCCGCGATCAGCTCGGCGTGATCCGTGGCGTCGTGCACACGACCGACGTGCGGGGGTCCGGGCTGATCGCGTTGAAGACCCGCGCACAGAGTGCCGCTGTGCTCGACGCAGGGGTGCGGTCGACCCTGCTGCTCGACGAACTGATTTCGGAGGACCTCGACTTCTTCCTCGCCGTGTCCACCACGACCGGCCTGGTCGGCGGGATCGGCCAGGCGGAGAACGCGGCCGTGGCCACGTTCCTCGACGCGTTCGCCGAAGCCCGCGCCGCGGCCGGGCGCCCGGTGACCACCGTCGCCTGGGCGCAGTGGGCGTTCGACGACTGGCACGAACAGCAGGCCGGCACGCCCCGGATGCGGGAGACCTTCGCCCGTCACCGGCGTGCGACCGGCCTTCGGGCGGACGAGGGCGTGGCCGTCGCCCGCGCCGTGCTGGCCGCCCGCCTGCCGCGAGCCGTCGTGTCGGCCGTCGACCTTCAGGAGGTGCTGGCCGGCGGAGATGCCCTCGGGGTCGAGGCCGTCGCCGATGCCCTGCGCGGATCGCCCGTTGCGGAACCTTCCTGGGACCCGGCCGAGGACTGGCCCGACGACGAGGTGGCGCGGAGCGTCGCCCGGGTGTGGCACGAGGTGCTCGGCCGCGACGACTTCGGCGCGGACGACGACTTCTTCGAGCTCGGCGGCAATTCGCTGTTCGCCATCCAGATCGTCGCCCGGCTGCGCGAGCTGCACGGGGATTTGCCCATGAACGTCATTTTCGAGGCGGCGACGGTGTCCGGCGTCGCCGCCGCCATCCGTGCGGAACAGACCAAGAGCCTCGACGACGACGAGCTCGACGCGCTGCTGCGCGAGGTGGAAGCCCTGTCGGCCGAGGAAGCCGCGGACAAGTTGGGGGAGGACCATGTCTGACATCGCCGACACGACGCCCGGCCTGCGGCAACGGGTGGAGTCGCTGACCGCGCAGCAGCGCGAGCTGCTGGAGCGCAGGCTGCGGGAGCGCCGGCGCACGCTGCCGTGGCTGGCCCGGCCGGAACCGGCGACGGGCGGCACGGCCGGCCGGCCCGCGCACACGCGCCGCTCGCGGCGGCCGACCAGCCGGATGGACTTCAGTCTGTTCTTCTTCTCCAGCGACGGCTCGATCGAGGGGCCGGGCAAGTACCGGATGCTGCTGGACTGCGCACGGTACGCCGACGCCCACGGATACGACGGCATCTGGGTTCCCGAGCGCCACTTCGTCGACTTCGGTGGCCTGTACCCGAACCCGTCGCTGCTGGCTGCGGCGATCGCGGCGGTGACCGAGCGGCTGCCGATCCGGGCCGGCAGTGTGGTCGTGCCCCTGCATCACCCCGTACGCATCGCCGAAGAGTGGTCGGTGGTGGACAACCTCTCGGGCGGCCGCGTCTCGATCTCCTGCGCCTCCGGCTGGCATCCGGACGACTTCGTGCTTGCCCCGGACCCGAGCCCGGAGCGCTACCAGCTGCGCCGCACCGAGATGTTCGACCAGATCGAGCTGGTGCAGCGGCTGTGGCGGGGCGAGGCGGTGCCGTTGCGCCGGCCCGACGGCGAAACAGTCCGCGTACGGTCCATGCCACGCCCGCTGCAGCCCGAGCTTCCGGTCTGGATCTCGTCGTCGGGCAACGTGGAGACGTTCATCCAGGCCGGGAAGGTCGGCGCGCACGTGCTGACCGGGCTGGTCGCCCAACAACTGCCGGAGCTCGGTGAGAAGATCGCCGCCTATCGCGCCGCGCTGCGCGACAGCGGCCACGATCCCGCCCGCGGCCGCGTGGGCGCCATGGTCCACACGTTCGTGGGCACCTCCGACGACGAGGTGCGTGAGCTGGTCCGCCGCCCGCTCATCGACTACCTCACCACGTTCCTGGCACAGCAGGACAGCTTCTCCAGCGCGTACTCCCAGATGGACGCGGTGGAGCGGGAAGCCATGTTGAACGCGATGTTCGACCGCTACTTCGACACCATCGCGCTGCTGGGTACGCCCGACAAGTGCGAGACCTTGATCGAGGACCTGGTCGACATCGGCGTCGACGAGGTGGCCTGCCTCGTCGACTTCGGTGTGAACGACGACCGGGTGCTGGACAGCCTGGGACACCTCACCGAGCTGAAACGCCGTTACGAGGCTCCGGCTGCGCGGGGGGAGGAGCAGTGACCGACATGGCGGACCGGCTGGCGCAACTGACCCCGCAGCAACGAGCGCTGTTGGACCGGCGGCTGCGAGAGCGCGGAAGCACCGTCCCGACCGAGTCGCCCATCCACCCTCGCGGCCACGACGGGCCCAGCCCCTGCACGGTCGACCAGGAGCGGATCTGGCTCATCCACCAGTTCGACCGGAGCGACCCGGTGTACAACGTCTTGTTCGGCTGGCGGCTGCACGGCCTGCTTGACTTGGACGTGTTGCGGCGGGCGATCGGCGCGCTGGTGCGCCGGCACGAGGCGCTGCGGACGACATTCCGCCTCGACGGGCTGCAACCGGTGCAGGTCGTGCACGACGATCTGCCGTACGAGTACCGCGAGTTCGACCTGACCGGCATGCCGGCCGCCGAGCGCGAGGCGCGGATGTGGAAGCTCGGCAACGCCGAGGTGCGGCGCCCGTTCGACATCGTGGCGGGCCCGCTGGTGCGGATTTCCGTGATCCGCCTCGCCGAGGACGAGGCGGTCATGGTCGGCACCATCGACCACCTCGTGTGGGACAGGCGGTCGTTGGGCATCTTCGGCGCCGAGGTGGCCGAGCTGTACACCGCGGAGGTCACCGGCCGCGACGCCGAGCTGCCCGAGCTGGTCATTCAGTACCCCGACTACGCCGAGTGGCAGTCGCGCCGGCTGGAGGAGCAGGTGAAGCGGCGCGAGGTTCCGTACTGGCGCGACCGACTCGCCGGGTCCTCCCTCGTGCTGGAGTTGCCGGCGGACAAGCCCCGGCCCCCGGTGCAAACATTCAACGGGGCACGGTACGAGTTCCACCTCACCACCGAACTCACCCAGGCCGTACGTGACTTGGCCGGGAGCGAGGGCAGCACCGTCTACGTCGCCATGCTGGCGGCCTGGCAACTGCTCCTGCACCGGCTCACCGGCCAGGAGGACATCGTCGTGGGCACCACCTCCTCGACCCGCAGCCGGTCCGAGGTGGAGGCACTGATCGGTTACTTCCTGACGATGCTTCCGCTGCGCACCACGATCCGGCCGGAGATGACCTTCCGGGAGCTGTTGCACGCCGTGCGGCGGACCGTGGTGGACGCGTTCGACCACAAGGACATCCCGTTCGGCACGCTCCTGGACGAGCTCGCGGTGGAGCGCGACCCGAGCCGCAACCCCGTCTACCAGACGTCGTTCATGTTCGTCGACTTCCACGAGGAGCCCGTGCGGCTGTCCGGCCTGCGGCTGGAGGCGCTCATCTTCGACAACCGGACGGCGAAGGACGAGTGCATGCTCTGTGTCTTCGACGACGAGGTGCTGGCCGACCACCTCTTCGGGTTGTTCGAGTACAACACCGACCTGTTCAGCGAGGAGACCGTCGCCCGGATGGCCCGCTACCTGCGCAGGCTGATCGAGCAGGGCGTGGCCGACCCGGGGCGGCCGATCGGCCGCCTGTCGCTGGTCGACGACGACGAGCTGGCCGAGATGCTGACGGAGTGGAACCGCACCGAGGTGCCTCGGCAGGCCGGGCTCACGCTGGACGAACTGGTCCGGCGGCAGGCTGCGGCGAATCCGGAGTCGGTCGCGGTGTCGTGTGGTGACGACCGGCTCACCTACGCCGAACTGGTGCGGCGCGCCGACGAACTGGCCACGTACCTGCGCGGCCGCGGGGCGGGCCCGGAACAGGTCGTGGCCGTCTGCCTGGAGCGCTCCTGCGACCTGATGGTCGGCCTGCTCGGCGTGCTCATGTCGGGCGCGGCCTACCTTCCTCTCGACCCGGGGCATCCACCGCTGCGGCTGGCCGAGATGAGTGCCGACGCCGGTGTGACGGTGCTGCTCACCGAGGCGGCCTTGCGGCCGGCACTGGCGCAGTGCGCCGGCGAGGTGGTCTGCATGGACCTCGACCGGGACGCCATCGCTGCGGGTGAGTCGCTCGGTGCGGACGAGGCCCTGACCGAGGACCGGCTCGCGTACGTCATCTACACCTCCGGATCCACCGGGCGTCCGAAGGGCGTCGAGGTCTCGCACCGCGCCCTGGTCAACCTGCTGCTGGGCATGGCCGACGAGGTCGACCTGAGAGTCGCGGACGTCCTCGCCGCTGTCACCTCCGTCTCCTTCGACATCGCCGGACTTGAGCTCTACACGCCCCTGGTGTGCGGCGCCGAGGTCGTGATCGTGCCGCGGACCGTGGCCCAGGACGGTGGCGCCCTGCGCGGCCTGCTCTCCGATCGCCGGGTCACCGTGATGCAGGCGACGCCGGCGACCTGGCATCTGCTGACGGAGGCGGGCTGGCGCAACACGAGCGGCCTGCGCGTCCTGGTCGGCGGCGAGGCCCTGCCGTTGGGCCTGGCCCGTCTCCTCGCCGACGGCCCCGCCCCGGTGTGGAACGTGTACGGCCCGACCGAGACCACGATCTGGTCGACCAGCTGGCCCGTCGAGCCGGGGACCGACGAGGTCTCCCTCGGCAGGCCGGTCGCGAACACCCAGCTGTACGTCCTGGACGAGCAGCTCGACCCGGTACCGGCCGGGATGCCCGGCGAGTTGTACATCGGCGGCGCCGGAGTGGCCCGCGGCTACCACGCCCGGCCGGGACTCACCGCCGAGCGGTTCGTGCCCGACCATCTCGGCGGACGGCCCGGCGCCCGGATGTACCGCACCGGCGACCAGGTCCGCTATCGCCCTGATGGCACGCTCGTCTTCCTGGGCCGTGACGACGGCCAGGTCAAGCTGCGCGGCTACCGGATCGAACTGGGTGAGATCGAGACGCGGCTTGCGGAACACCCCGACGTGGCGCGAGCCGTCGCCCTGGTGCGCGAGGACCGGCCGGGCGACCACCGGCTGGTCGCGTACGTACAGGCGCGCGCCGACGTATTGCGGCCGGAGCAGGTGCGCGACCACGTGCGCGCGTTCCTGCCCGACTACATGGTTCCGGCCACCGTCGTCACGGTGACCGACTTCCCGCTCACCACCAGCGGCAAGATCGACCGTAAGGCGTTGCCGGCGCCGGCCGTCGAGCGGAGCAGCGCCGGTTTCGTCGCGCCCCGCGACCCGGTCGAGCTGGCCGTGGCCTCGATCTGGGAGGAGGTGCTGGGCACGCGGCCCGTCGGCCTGCACGATCGCTTCTTCGACCTCGGTGGCCACTCGCTGCTGGTGCTGAAGCTGATGGCCGAGATCGAGGGGCGGTTCGGCCGGCAGCTGCCGATGGCTGCGATCTTCCAGGGCGCGACCGTCGAGCGCTTCGCCCACCTGCTGCGGGACGGCTACCAGCCACAGGAGGAGGCGCACCTGGTGGAGATCAGGCCGGGAGGCGCCGGGCGCCCGATCTTCTTCGCGCATCCGGCCGGCAGCGAGGTGGTCTGCTACATGCCGTTCGCGCGGCTGGTCGATCCCGCAGACCGTCCCCTGTATGCCATCGCGCCCCCGCCCCTGCGCGACGGCGACCTGCCGTACGCCACGTTCGAGGAACGGGCCCGTGCATACGTCCAGTTGCTACGGCGAACCCAGCCGCACGGCCCGTACACCGTCGCCGGGTGGTGCTATGGCGGCGTCAATGCCTACGCCATCGCCAAGGAGTTGGAGCGCCTGGGTGAGGAGGCCGAACTCATCCTCTTCGACGCGCACCCGCCCGTGTACGTCACAGCCGACGAGGAGCCCGACCGGTCGGACATCGTGGCGGCGCTGGCACAGAACCTGCAGTGGGACTACGGCGACGGGCTGCTGACGGTCGACCAGTTGCGCGGGCTGAGTGACGACGAGCACCTGGACTACCTGCTGGACATCGCCCGCCGCGGGGACTACCTGCCCCCTGACGCCGGACGTGAGCGGATGGCGCAGGTGATCGACCTGTGGGTCGCGAACCTGCACCTGGTGTGGCGCTACCGGCCCGAACCCCTGACGGCGCCCTACACGCTGGTGCTCGCCCGCGAGGAGGATCCCGACCACTACCGCCGGTGGAACGAGCTCGCCGGAGGCGGCCTCACCGTCCGCACGGTCGAGGGGAACCACTACACGATGATGCGCGAGCCGCTGGTGGCCGCGGTCGCCGCCGTACTGAACGAGGAGAAGGACGCATCCCGATGACCGCCGAAATACTTCCCGCGTTCGCGGCCCAGCAGCGACTGTGGTTCATGGCCGAGATGCGGCCGGGGGACCCGTTCTACAACATTCCCTTCGTGGTGCGGCTCGACGGTCCGCTCGATGCGGCGGCCCTGGGCCGGGCACTGACCGAACTGGTACGGCGGCAGCCCGCGCTGCGTACCGTTCTGCGGGCCCGCGACGGGCAGCTGGAGCAGGTCGTCACCGAGCCCGGACCTGTCGAGGTGGACGAGACGGACCTCACCGGTATGCCGACGGGGGAGGCCGACGAGCGGGCGGCCGAGCTCGCCGCCGCGTTCACCGGCCGGGGCTTCGACCTGTCCGCCGGACCGTTGGCGCGGTTCCTGCTGGCCCGGCTGGGCGAGGCGGAACACCGGCTGGTCGTGTGCGTGCACCACGTCGTCTTCGACGGGGTCTCGCTGGACATCTTCCTCACGGAGCTGACCGACCTCTACGAGATCTACGCTCGGGGTGGGGAACCTCAGCCCCAGGACCCGGCCGACTACGCCGACCACGCCCGCCGCCGCGCCGCCGCCGTGGACGACGGGGCGGCCCGCTTTTGGACCGGGCATCTGACCGGCGCGCCGGAAGTGATGGACCTGCCGCTGGACCGGTCGCGCCCGGCGGTGACGCCGCATCGGATGGCGTACCTGAGCCGGGTGATCGGGCCGGACGTGGCCGACCGGCTGGCGCCGGTGGCCTCCACGTTGCGCGCGACCGAGTTCATGCTGGCCAAGGCCGCCTGCGACGTACTGCTGCGCCAGCACGGCGTCATGGACACGCTGACCGCGCTGGCGCTCTCCGGGCGCGACGACCCGGCCGAGGCGAACCTGATCGGCTATCTCGCCAGGCCCGTCGTGCTGCGCACCGAGCTGGACGGTGACCCGGGCTTCGACGAGGTGCTCGGCCGGGTCCGAGGCGCCGTGCTCGACGCGCTGGAGCATCCGGATCTGCCGTTCGAGACGGTGCTGGGAAACCTCGCCGTCTCGCACGACGCCAGCTATTACCCCTTCTACCAGGTCATGTTCGGCTACGAGGAGCAGGTCTCGCCGCAGCGGGCGGGCGAGCTGACCATGAGCGTTTCGCAGCTGCCCCTGCCGACGGCCAAGGTGGAGCTGGACTTCGCGCTGACGCGTACGGCGGAGGGACTGCGCGTGCGGATCGGCTATCGCGAGGACCTGTTCGACGCGGTCACCGTGCGGCGGCTTCTGGCCCGCCTGGAGACGATCCTCGGCCGGATAGCCGACGACCCTCGGCAGCGGGTCTCACAGCTCATCGCTGCCACCGACGCCGACGTACACCTGGTCCTGCACGACTGGAACCACACCGCGGGCGAGGTACCCGATCTGCTCATCCACGAGCTGTTCGAACGGCAGGCGGCACGGACCCCCGACGCGGTCGCGGCGCGCTCCGGTGCGCGGCGGTGGCGCTACGACGAGCTGGAGTCGGCCGCGAACCGGGTGGGACACCTGCTGCGCGACCTCGACGTCGGCCCCGAGGAGCGGGTCGGGGTGTGCCTGCCGCGGTCGCTGGAGATGCTTGCCACGATGCTCGGTGTCTTCAAGGCCGGCGGTGTGTGGGTGCCGCTGGACCCGGCCCTGCCCCGGCGGCGGCTCGAACAGATCATGACGGACGCGGGCCTTTCGGTGATCGTCGCGGCGCCGCAGTACGCGGATCTGGTCGCCGGGTACCCCGCACGCCGCGTGGAACTCGCCGAAGACGACCTGCGGGCGCTGGACGGTCTTCCCGACGGTCCGGTCGACTCGCCGGTGCGGCCGGCCAACGCCGCGTACATCCTTTTCACCTCCGGGTCTACCGGCGGCCCGAAGGGCGTGGTGCTGGAGCACCGCAACCTCATCAATCTCATCACCTGGGCGCACCGGGAACTGGGGGAGAAGACGTTCGCCTCGGTGCCGCTGATCAGTTCGGTGACGTTCGACGTCTGCATGTGGGAGATTTTCACGGCTCTCGCCGCCGGCGGGACCGTGGTGATCGCCGAGGACGCCCTCGCGCTGCCTCGCACCGCCGGAGCCGACACCGTGTCGCTGGTCACCGCGGTGCCGTCGATCTGGAGTGAGCTGCTCAAGATGGGGGGCACCCCCGACTCCGCGCGTACGGTCGTCTCCAACGGCGAGGTGCTGTCACCGTCGGTGCTGCGCGGCATGGCCGAGCTGCCCGGCGTGGAGACGGTCTACAACATGTACGCCCCCACGGAGACCACGACGTTCTCCCTGTTCAACATCGTCCACCCGGACGAACCGATCCCGATCGGCCGCCCGATGCTCAACACACGGGCATACATCCTGGACTCGCAGAAGCGGCCTGTCCCGCCAGGCGTGGTGGGCGAACTGCACCTGGGCGGCGCGGGTGTCACCCGTGGCTACCTGAACCGGCCGGCGCTGACCGCCGAACGGTTCATCCCCGACCCGTTCTCGGCCGTCGGCGGCGAGCGCCTCTACGCCACCGGCGACCTCGTACGGCACGCCGCGGACGGGCGCATCCTCTACGTCGGCCGGGTCGACCATCAGGTGAAGCTGAGGGGAGCGCGGATCGAGCTGGGGGAGGTCGAGGCGGTCATGCTCGCCCATCCGGCCGTCGGCGAGGCGTGCGCCATGGTGCGCCGAGCGCCCGGCGGCGACGAGCTGGTGGCCGCGGGCGCGCCCCGACCCGGCACCACGGTGAGCGAGACGGAATTGCGCGTCTTCCTGGCCGACCGCCTTCCCGGTTACATGGTTCCCGCGATGCTGCGGGTGACCGAGCGCCTGCCCCTGCTGCCCAGCGGCAAGCTGGATCGCAAGGCGGTGCTCGCCCTGCTGGCGGCCGAGCCGGCGACCCGCGCGAAGGAGCCGGCCTCCGGCGTGGCCGAGCAGCGGGTGGCCGCGTGCTGGGAGGCGGTGCTCGGCACTCAGGCCGGCGCGACCGACAACTTCTTTGACGCGGGCGGCAATTCGCTGCTGCTCATCCGCCTGCGCGAGGCCCTGCGCGCCGAGTTCGGCCGCGAAGTGCACGTCATCGACCTGTTCCGGCACCCGACCCTTCGTGCCATGGCGCGTTTCCTCAACGGCGAGGCCGCTCCCGGGACCGCCTCCGAGGGCAGTGAACGCGGTACCGCCCGGCGTGCCGCTCACCTCGCCCTGGCCCGACGGCGGGGCGCCACCACGTCCTGAGTCCCGTCCGCCCTTTGACCCGAACCGAGGAGACACATCACCATGCCGACGAACAGCCCAGCCCGGCCCGAGCTCGCGGCCGCCCGCGCGCGTACGCTCGCCGGGCTGCACCAGGCGATGTCCGCCCAGGACATCGCGGGCGCCGAGAACTGTGCGACGCGGTTGCACGCGGCGCTGCCTGTGCCCGACCGGCTCGGCGACAACGTCGTGCTCGTCGCGTACGGCGGCGGCAAGGACAGCGCGTACACGCTCGCGTTCGTGCGGATGGTGCAACTGCTGCTGCACGAGCGCCACGGCAGCACCTTCCGGCTCCGCTCGGCCACCAACCGGCAGGCCGGCATGCCACAGGCCGTGATGGACAACATCGACCGGACCTACCGGGCCCTGAGCCTCACGGACGACCCGGACTGCACGGCGTTGCTGATCGACGACGACGAGGTACGACCCTTCCGGCGGAGCGAGCCGGCGCTGCCACGTGTGCTGGCCCGCAACCGCCTGGACCTGCTGATGACCGGGCACCGGACCATGGCCGAGGCCCGCCCGACGTTCTGCAACTCCTGCAACCTGAGCATGGTCAACTCGTTCGGCCTCGCCGCGGCGTACGAAGGCGGGGTCGACATCGTCATCACCGGCGACTCGCCGGCCGAGCAGCGGTCCTACTACCGGTGGGTGACGCGGCTGGCGCGCGACCACGGCCGACGGGAACGACGCCCCGGAGCCGCCGGCTTCGGCAGCTTCCTGCGCTCCGCCGACGCGATCGCGGGCGCCTACTTCACCGAGATCTTCGGCGCCGACGCGGCCGACGAGGTGGCTGCCCGCAGTGTCGTCTCGGACGTGCCGGAGTCACTGCGGTTCTTCTCCATCTTCGAGGACACGGGGTACAGCTCGTCGAACCACTGGCCGCTGCTCACCGACTTCCTCGCCTTCGAGTTCGACGAGCTCGCCTTCAGCTTCAGCGAGTCCGACTGCGCCAACCCCACCTTGATGGCGCACCTGCGCGCGCTCAAGTGCGAGCGGCTGTACGGCCGGGACTACGGTGACGGTCTGGGGGAGTACGTCACCTTCGCCACAGGGCTGATGCGTACCAAGGAGTTCCCCGACTGGCTGATCGAACGGATGCGGGAACGCTATGCAGGACCAGACGCACCCGCGCGTATGCGGGAGCGCGCGAACCAGTTCGCCGCCGAGGCGTACGGACTCGGCGAGGAAGAGCTGATCTGCATGGTCTACGCCCCGTTCGCAGGGAAAGGCGAGCGCCTGTCCGACTACCTGTCCCGGGAACGGCCGCACCTGCTGCCGCGCCTCGACGACATTCACGACTTTCTCGCCGGCGGCGGCGGCGTCGGCGTCGGCGTGGCCGAGGAGCTGTGCGCGGCCAGCGGACTCCAACCGCACGAGCTGCGCAGCCTGTACGGCAGCCCGACCCTGCTCGGCACCGGTCAGGGCCCCAGGAACATCCTGCATGCGATTCTCGACGGCGATCCACACAAGGAGACGATCATGACCCGCCGGTCGCTCGGCGGGCCGCTGGAACCCGAGCTGCTCAGCGGCCGTTAGGCAACAAGGCGATGAGCTCTCGCTCCCGGGCCGGGCTCAGGCCGGCGCCGCGGTCACGCGCCAGCCCCTGTTCACGTTCCCATGCCAGAGCGTCGGCGATCACTTCGGGGCGCGGGCGGTGACGCAGGCCCGCCCGGGCCGCGGCCGCGCCATCGCGCGTGGACCAGCCTTCCCAGCCGGGCTCGACGAGCCACATGGCCAGCGATTCGGGGCCCGCCCACTGCCCGACGCCCTGCTCAAGCAACCAGTCCGCGTCCGCGTACCGAACCGGGCCGGTATGGCCGCCCGCGGCGCGGGAGAGTTCGGCCCACTCGCCGAACGGCACGACCGGGCCGACCGCGTTGAAGGCTCCGGCCAGCCCCTGCTCGGCCGCGTCCAGCAGCCACGCGACCAGATCGCGAACATCGATGACCTGAGTGGGCAGGTCGGGGGTGTCCGGCACGAGCATGGGCTCCTGCGGTGACCGCGCCGCCCGGGCGATCCAGGACGCGGAGCGGCCGGTCTTGTCTCCCGGGCCACCGATCAGCCCCGGGCGGGCAATCAGCAGCCGGTCCCCGCAGGCGGCCGCCGACGCCTGCTCGCAGGCCACCTTCGCCGGCCCGTACTGCTCCGCGTCCGCCTCGTCGGCGGCGATCGGCTCGGCCAGCGCAGCGGACTCGTCGGCACCCGGCACATCCGTGTCCGCGTACGCGTTCACCGAGGAGATGTAGGTCCAGTGCCGCGCCCGGCCGGCGAGCGCGTCGAGCGCCGAGCGGACCAGGCCCGGCTGCCAGGAGACCTCCAGCACCGCGTCCCAGTCCCGATCGCTGACCTCGTCGTACGCGCCGGACTCCCGTCGGTCGGCACGCACCAGTTCGGCCCCGTCGGCGACGTCACCACTGTCGCCACGGGCCAGGCATGTCACGCGATGACCGCGAGCCAGCGCCTGACCGGCGACCTCGCGCCCAACCCAGGCCGTACCGCCGAGTACCAGAAGATTCATGCCGCCATCGTAGTGAGGCCGTCCGCGTGGCCGGGCGCGTATTGCGGATCACCTGTCGAGCCAATTGCAGGTGCCGGCCCGGGCGATGGCGGCGAGGTCGTGGTCCGGGCCGTTGCCACCGCTTGAGTCGGCGGCCCCGGAACGGGACGCGGACGGGACGGCCGATGCCCTGGTATGCCTTGTCCGCCCAGCACTTGAGTCCTTCAGTCACGAGTATGTGGATGGTCCCGTGGCGGCGGGCTGCCGTCAGGTCATGAGTCGAACCGGGCAGGCCGGGCGAAGCCCACAGCAACCGCCCGAACGGAATGGTCAGAACCTGGACATTCATGCCATGACGTTTGTGTTTGCCTGAATATGAGGGCGTATCGGCGGCGGCCCGGTCGATTGCCGGCTGTCGGACGGCGCCACCGCGTGCCGATCTCCTGACTCCGGGAGGTGAGTCGCCCGGTCAGGTACCGCAGGCTGCGGCTGGAGAGGTCGATCGAGGACGGGTGGACAAGCACGCGGAGCTCCTGGCAGCACGGTGGATCTTGGACGTGATACCGTCCAGCAGGAGCTTTGTCGTTTCGCCGAGCCCTCCAACTCGTGGGCGACTCGACCGGATTGGAAGAACCTCCGTGTCTTGCGCGGTCCAGGTGGTCCATGTGAGGTGCGTCAGCGCAGGTCAGGTCATTGTGGTCCAGAGGCGTCGACGCTGTTGGTGATACGCGTGTGAGAGGTCACGAACCCCCGTCGGCTTGTGCCGACGAGGTTCTGCGTGTGGCGATGGGCCGCACCGTGCGGTGTTCCACGACACGACGAAGTCCCGCCATACTCGTGGCGGGGCTTCGTCGTGTGCGGCACGGGAGCAGCCCTGGGCTCCCTGTTCGTCACCCGCTTTGCTCTGCCGTACTGCCCTGCGGCTAGTTTGTGTGCAGGACAGGTACGCAGGCCCGTGGCGGCAGAGGTGCACGGGGGACGGGAGGTCGGGAAGAGTGTCGCTGCGCGCAGGTGATCCAGCCGAGATCGGCGGCTATCCGCTTGAGGCGCGGCTCGGCTCGGGTGGCATGGGCACGGTCTTTCTGGCCCGTACGAGTTCGGGGCGACCTGTCGCGATCAAACTGATCCACCAGCAGTTCGCGGGGGACGACGAGTTCCGCATCCGTTTCCGGCAGGAGGTGGCGGCGGCGAGGCGGGTGAGCGGCGCGTTCACCGCCGCCGTGCTCGACGCC
This sequence comes from Streptomyces sp. NPDC104309, assembly GCF_055584025.1. Lineage (NCBI taxonomy): Bacteria > Bacillati > Actinomycetota > Actinomycetes > Kitasatosporales > Streptomycetaceae > Streptomyces > Streptomyces sp. NPDC104309. Next base: position 39,772 of record NZ_JBVJMV010000020.1, read on the forward strand.
GCCCCTGAGGCCGAGCAGCCGTGGATGGCGACGACCTATATCGAGGGGCAGACGCTCGCCCAGCGCATCGCCACGAAGGGCCCGCTGAACGGAGCGGAGCTGAGGAGGCTCGCCATCGGGCTGGCGGAGGCGCTGCGCGACATTCACCGGGTGGGGGTCGTCCACCGTGACCTGAAGCCCTCGAACGTCGTGCTCTCGCCCGAGGGCCCGCGCGTCATCGACTTCGGCATTTCGCGCGCCGTGGACCAGCAGACGCTGACGATGACAGGGCGGGTCATCGGTACGCCGCCCTTCATGTCGCCGGAGCAGTTGCAGGCGCCGCGTGGTGTGGGGCCGCGGTCCGATGTCTTCTCGCTGGGGACGCTGCTGGTGTACTCAGCGACGGGCCGCGGGCCCTTCGACGCGGACAGCCCATACATGACGGCGTATCAGGTGGTGCACGAGGAGCCGTCGCTGGGTGCCGTGCCGGTGGCTTTGCGCGCGGTCGTCGAGTCGTGCCTGGACAAGGAGCCCGAGGGGCGCCCCTCGGCGGACGAACTCCTCGTGCTGCTGCGGGACCTGCCGGCCGACCTCGGCGGGACCGACGCGAACGGGGTTGGCGCGGGCCGCACCCGCGACATGATCACCCAGCATCACTTCGCGACGGGGGCCACCCCGGCGCCGACTGCCCCGACCACCTCCCCGGCCGGTCCCGATACGGGGAGCACCGGCACCGCCATCGGGCGCCGCCTGCGCAGCCGATGGCGTCCTGTGCTCGCGGCCGCGGTCGCGGTGGCAGCGATCGGCGGGGGAGTCGCCGCACTGAAGGCGGGCGGCTTCGGGGGGAACAGCGGCGGCGACAAGGGCAACAGCGTTGCGGCGCCGGTTGCCGCACTTCCGGACGGCTTCGAGCCGTGGCGCAAGACCGTGCGGGGCGGTCGCGAGGACATCCCCGACGAACTGCGTTGCGTCGCGCGCGCCGACGCGCTGTTCTGCGGGGGCGGCGGTGTTGTCGCGACCCGTATCAGGGCCCTGGACGGCTCGCGGGTGTGGACGGCGAAGAGCCCGGGCGTCCCCGTCCAGGGCATGCACCTGGTGGGCGCCACCGACGACACGGTGCTCGGTTACCGCTTCGCCGCCCAGGACGCCCCGCAGGACCCTCCCAGCGAGGTGGTGGCCATCGACGCGAACAACGGCCGGGAGCTGTGGTCCGTGCCGTCCGGTGCCCAGTCGCAGGCCGTCACGGGCCGGACTCAGGACGCCCTTGTGGTCGGCTCCGCCGTCGTGACGGTCGACGCTTCCAACTCCCGCTTCGAGGCCCGGGACGCGCACAGCGGTGAGGTCACCTGGACGACGTCGTTCCCCGTGGGTACGCAGTGCGCTCCCGTCCCGGTGGGCCCACAGCTCTTCGTGATGTGCGCGACGGATGCGGAGGTGGATGCCTCAGAGGTGCGCCACCCCACCCTGTACTCGGTCGACCGCGCCTCGGGGACACTGGGCAGGCCCATCGCGGTCAACGGCCCCGCCGTGCCGATGGGCGTCGCCAACGGCAGGCTCGTACTCCTTCAGGGACACATGGAGGGAACGGCGCTGGCCGGCTACGACGGGGTGGCGCGGGTCGACCCGGCCTCGCGGAAGGTCACGTACTCCCGACTGGCCAAGACATACGCGGGGACGCCCGGCATGGCGGACGGCACCGTCTACGTGAGCGGGCAGACCGGTCTCATCACAGCGCTCGACCCCGCGACCGGCCGGAAGAAGTGGTCGCGGCAGACGGGCGTGGAGGGTGCGTCGGGTCCCGTCGCGGGAGCCGACGCGCTGTATTTCAGCTCGGCCACCGGCCGGGTGGTCGCGCTGGCGCCGCACGATGGCAAACCCCTGTGGACAACAGACCCGCAGGCCGATGGTCTGACGGGCGAGCAGGGCGCAAGCCCGCGCGTGACCGTCGAGGGGCGTGCGGTGATCGTGGCCGCGGCCAAGAACACTCTCTTCGCCTTCGACGCGCAGAAGCCGCCGAAGTCGGGCTGAACCGGGCGGCACCGGACGCCGGCCGCCTTCCTTGCCGTGCGGACACCTCAGCGGCTCGCTCCGTCGCCTGCGCAACCGGCGACGAGGTGCTCTTCCACCGCCGAATCTCCGTACGCCGCACGCGTGAGCGCGGAGCAGCGCGACGGATGACGAGTGCGGGTGCTCCGCGGGTGTCACCGGCCCGGTTGCTCCGTGATCCAGCGCGCGGCGAGCAGGCCGGACAGCGCAGTGAGGACGGCGGCGGTGAGGACGGTCGTCTCCAGGCCGAGTGCGTCGGCGAGGAGGCCCGCGGCGAGGGCTCCGGCCGCGTAGCCGAGGTCGCGCCAGAATCGGTAGGTGCCCAGCGCGTTCGCCCGCCAGGCGGGATGGGCGTGGTCGGAGACGGAGGCGATGAGGGCCGGATAGACCATCGCGGTGCCGAGACCGAGGGCCACGGCGGAGAGGACGCCCGCGAGGAGGGGGCGGTCGAGGATCACCAACGCGGTGAGGAGGCCGCCGGCTTGGACGAGCATGCCCGAGACGATGAGCGGTTTACGGCCGATCCGGTCCACCAGGTGACCTGCGGGTATCTGCCCCATGCCCCACAAGAGCGGATAGAGCCCCTTGATCAGGCCGATGGCGGCGATACCGAGCCCGTGGTCGGCGAAGAGCAGCGGGAAGACGCCCCAGGTGAGGCCGTCGTTGAGGTTGTTGACGAGGCCGGCCTGGCTCGCGCCGCGCAGGGAGCGGTCGCGCCACGATGTGCGCGCGAACACTGCTGCGAATGACGGGTTCCGTTCCTCGGGGACCTGGGCGGGCGGCGTCCGGGACAGTTCGAGGGCGACATGGGCGCCGGTGTCCCGTACCAGGAGCGAAAGGCCGAGCCCGGCGGCGACGAAGAGGATGCCGATCGCTTCGGGGGCCGGTCGCAGGCCGTAGGAGGCTGCCAGGTAGCCGGTGAGCAGGGCCGTCGTGCCGACGGCGACGTATCCGGCGGCCTCGTTGAGTCCGGTGGCCAGACCCCGGCGCGCGGGTCCCACGAGGTCGATCTTCATATTCACCGTCATCGACCACGTCATGCCCTGGTTGACGCCCAGCAGGACGTTCGCGGCCAGGATCCACCACCAGGACGGGCCCCACGCCAGGACGAAGGGCACCGGCACGCCGACGAGCCACCCTGCCAGGAGGAGCTGCCGGCGTCGGAAGCGCGCGGTGAGGGCGCCCGCCGCGAGGTTGGTGAGGGCTTTGGCGAGCCCGAAGGCGACGATGAAGGAGAAGACGGCCAGATTGCTCGTCAGGCCGAAGACATCGGTGCCGATGAGCGGGACCGTCGTGCGCTCCAGGCCGACGAGTGAACCGACACTGGCTGTGACGATCACCAGCAGAGTGAACTGAGCCCAGTTCTCCCGGAGGCCCAGCCGCACCCCAGACGTGGGCGCGACCATGCCGGTCCGCTGTTCCATCGCTCCTCCATTCCGGTCAAGATCAGAAACCTGCAGGCCAGCATACCCCCATGGGTATTTTTTCCTGGTGACGCAGGATACCCCGAGGGGTATTTGACTTCTTGTCGCGGGACTGTCTACGGTCGGAGGCAGTCAATACCCATGGGGGTATCTGAAGCGAGGGGATCTTCATGCGTGAAGTGGATCTGACCGTCTTCGCGGCGGAGCTCGCGAACGGTGCGTTCGTGATCGATGTCCGGGAGCCCGACGAGTACCGGGCCGGCCATGTGCCCGGCACCCACCCCGCGCCGCTGTCCGCGCTCGGCGCCGGCGTGAGTGCCCTGCCCAGGGACCGGACCGTCTACGTGATCTGCGCCGGCGGCAACCGCAGCGGCCGGGCCGCCGAGCACCTTGAGGCTCTCGGTGTGGACGCCGTCTCGGTCGCAGGCGGCACTGCCGCATGGGCGCGGGCGGGTCACTCCCTCGACCACGGCGTCGCGGCCGAGTCCGCCTGAAGCCTCAACCCCGGACCCATGCGGAAGGCGCTGTCGGCGCCTTCGGCCAACTTTCCGCACCCGGCCGGGTGCGCGTCTCCCGACGGAGGGTTTACCGTGCTCTTCACCCAGTACTACCTCGACTGCCTGTCACAGGCGTCGTACATGATCGCCGACGAGACGACAGGGCAGGCCGTGGTCGTCGACCCACGCAGAGACGTCTCGGAGTACCTGGCCGATGCCCAGGCGCACGGATTCACCGTCGTGGGCGTCATCAACACCCACTTCCACGCCGACTTCGTCGCCGGGCACCTGGAGATGGCCGACCGCACCGGTGCCTGGATCGGCTACGGCCACCGCGCCGAGACCGAATACCCCATCCGCAAGCTCACCGACGGCGAACGTGTCCGTCTCGGCGATGTCACCCTGCGGATCATGGAGACCCCCGGGCACACCCCCGAGTCGATCAGCGTGCTTGTGTACGAGCACGCCGACGACACGGCTCCCTACGGGGTGCTGACCGGCGACGCCTTGTTCATCGGTGACGTCGGCCGTCCCGACCTGCTCGCCTCCGTGGGCGTGACCGCCGACGAACTCGGTGCGATGCTGCACGACAGCGTCCAGAACAAGCTGATGGCACTGCCCGACGCGGTCCGGGTCTTCCCCGCCCATGGCGCCGGCTCCTCCTGCGGCAAGAACCTCTCCACCGAGAAGCAGTCCACCATCGGAGAGCAGCGCGCCACCAACTACGCCTGCGTGCCGATGAGTCGTGAGGACTTCGTCGCACTCGTCACCGCCGGCCAGTCCGCCGCGCCCGGTTACTTCGCCTTCGACGCGGAACTCAACCGCAAGGACCGTCTCCTGTTCGACTCGGCCGCGGCACCCCGCCCGCTGTCCTTGACCGAGTTCACCGGACTGCGGCAGTCGGGGGCGGTCGTGGTCGACTCCCGTTCCCCGCAGGAATTCGCCAACGGTCACCTGCGTGGGGCGGTCAACGTACCCGTCGAGGGCCGGTTCGCCGAACAGGCCGGCACCGTCCTCGACCCGGCCGACGAGCTGATCGTCATGGCTCCGCAGAACCGGGAGGAGGAAGTCGTCACCCGCCTCGCCCGTATCGGCTTCGACCGTGTACTCGGCTACCTGCGCAATCCCGAGGACGCCCTGAAGGAGCTGACCGAGGAGGTCGCTCCCGCGAGCCGCCTGGCTGCCGCACAACTGCGCACCGCCCTGCGGGGAAAGAACCCTCCGCTCGTCATCGACGTACGCACCTGCGGGGAGCGCAGCGCGAACGGCTTCATCGAGGGCGCCCTGCACATGGCCCTGAGCGAACTGCCCGCGCGCCTGGACGAGATCCCCACCGACCGGCCCCTCGTCCTGCACTGCGCCGGTGGCCACCGCTCCTCGATCGCGGCCAGCCTCCTGCGCCACCACGGCTTCCAGGACGTCTCCGACATCCTGGGCGGCTACGCCGCCTGGGCCCTGTCGGCGGAACCCGCCGGCGTCTGACCGCCCTCCTCCCGCAGCCTCCCGCCACGCACCGGGCAGGGGTACCCCTCTGCCCGGGGCGGTCACTCGGGCCCTCAGCACCCACCCACGTACATGAACTCTTCGAATGGAGCCCCCCCCATGACCGAGAAGTCCGCCCAGATTTCCTCGATCACCCCCGCGGTCCTGCACCGCCTCGTGCAGGAGGAACGCGCACCGCGCATCCTCGACGTGCGCACGTCCGGTGAGTTCCGCACGGTCCACATCCCCGGCGCCTACAACGTGCCCCTCGACACCCTGCGCGAGCACCGGAACGAACTGCTGGCCCACCTCGACGAGGACGTCGTCCTGGTCTGCCGCTCAGGGGCCCGTGCCGCCCAGGCCGAAAAGGCTCTGGCCGAGGCCGGCCTGCCGAACCTCCGGGTGCTGGAGGGCGGCATCAACGCCTGGGAGATGGCAGGCGCTCCCACGAACCGCGGCGCCGACCGCTGGGACATGGAGCGCCAGGTCCGGCTCGTCGCCGGTTCGATCGTCCTTGCCACCGGGGTGGTGGGCATCTTCGTTCCCGGCGCGCACCTCGTCGGAACCGCGGTCGGCGCGGGCCTGACGTACGCGGCTGTGAGCAACTCCTGTGCCATGGGTGTCCTGCTGTCCAAGCTCCCCTACAACCGCGGACCGCGCACCGATATCCGCAACGTGATCGCGGAACTGCGGGGCACGTCATGACCGCCCTGATCGTCGCGGCGTCGCGGCGTTGCTGTTCGTCGGAGTCAGGGCCCGCAGAGAATTAACTTGTGGGTTTCATGACTTGACATCGCAGGTCAGCGCGTCGCTCGCCCTCGTGTTGTTCATCTGCGGACCCTCAGCCTCGGCATTCTCGGGGGCGGAGGCTCGATCCTGACCGCGCCGATCCTCGTCTACCTGGCCGGACAGGGCACCAAGGAGGCCATCGCCACTTCTCTGTTCGTCGTCGGTGTGACCAGCATGGTGGCCTTGATCCCCCACGCGCGTGCCCACAGGGTGCGGTGGAGGACCGACCTGCTCTTCGGCGCCTTCAGCATGGCCGGCGCCTATGGCGGCGGCCGGGTCGCCGACTTCATCCCCGGCACGCGCTCCTCGTCGCGTTCGCCCTGATGACGCTCGCCACGGCGGTGGCGATGCTCCGCAAACCGCGCGGAGGTGCCGAACCGAAGCCCCGGCACCGTGACCTCCCCGTGAACCACATCGCTGTCGAAGGTCTGGTCGTCGGTGCCGTCACGGGCCTGGTGGGCTCCGGTGGTGGCTTCCTCGTCGTACCCGCGCTCGCGATTCCTCGGCAGGCTGCCCATGAGCATCGCGGTGGGCACCTCGCTTCGTCGCCGTCATGGGACGTCGTCACCCAGCTCGCCGCGGTGTCCCGAGCCCTGGACCGGGCGGGATTCAAGATCGTGGCGAGCGGGACCGCGGCAACGACCCCGCCAGAACCGCGGACGGATCGGGGCGGTTGGCAGCGGCAGCTCGCCGTTGATGCTCACCAGGAACGCAAGGACCGCTTCCTCGGTGGCCTTCTCCTATGTGGCTGCCGCTGTCGACAATAGGCCGGCGTACGGCGGATCCGGCACAATCAGATGCTGTGGTGACGCACCCTGATCCAGTTGTTCTGTATCCCGACGTCGCGGCGCAGGGCGGTCTCGCTGTGACGCTCCGAACTGTGGCCGAAGCTGGCAGTTTCTCCGTTCCCGTTACAGCCTCGACGTCCCATTCGTTGAGCCATGCCACCGTCGAGAGCAGGCTGCCGCACCGCAACCCTCTGTACGTCAGCTCGTGGGCGATCAAGCGACGGTGGTCAATCCGCGGCGAGGAGTCGTTTCAGGGCATGGCACTCATCGAAGGCGACACCGAGGATTTGGGGCAGGTCGCCAGGGCCGCGCGGGCATGGCACGACGGGGTGGCGTTGAGCGAAATCCGCCAGGCCGCGCCGTTCGTGCACCTGACCGGGCGCTTCGAGGTGCCCAGCCACGATCCCGTGCGCCTGACGGAATCCGAGTGGCAGCACCTGCATACCGAGGCGAGCGAGCTGGAGCGGCCCGGGTTTGCCTATCGCGCGCTGGTCGAGGCGGCATATGCAGAGCCGGCACTGCGGGGTCTCTACCCCTTCACCAGCCATTGGACGCTGCGCTTCTCGACTACCACCCGCCCGCGTCTGTCAGTCGTCGGTCCGTGCCTGCTCGCGCAGGACGTCGACAGCTACATGGTCAGCGCCGACATCTTGGGTGAGGACCCCCTCGCCCAAGCGTCCACGGCACACGAGGCGGTGGCGGCGGCTGTGCGCCATCTGCCTTCCGGACTTGGCCCTGTCGTACTCGGAGCAGATCAAGCCGAAGACTGGCGCGGCCTCGGTTCATGAGCCGGTGATGGACTCCCGGCTACCGCCAACCTGACCCGCACCCCGAAGCCCTGCCTTCCGAGGCAGTGCCGGAGGCAGGGCTCCTGCCGTCTCCGGACCCGGATCCGTCAACTCCGCACCGTCCGGCGTCCGATGGATCATGCCCCCGGAGATGGACTCCCCAATTGGGGTGTGAAGCCCGCTAGTTGATCCCGACTACGGTCTCCCGTCCCCAAGGGCGACGTGCGTCCGAATCTCAGAAGGTTCGTGCCCCCTGGGGATCCCGCAGGGGCACGAACCTTCCGGGGTTTCGCGGGCAGCCATGGCCAGTTGGGGTCACGACTGTCTTGCTATGGCTGTCCGTTGGAGAAGCTCCTTACTCTGCGGCCATGGAATGGACGACATTGGTCAGCACGATGCTGGGCGCGGTCATCGGTGTGGGAAGTACCCTCTTTAGCCGATCAGTTGCGGTGGCGCTGGGATTCCGGTGAGCGCGACAGAGAGGTGTTGCGGTCTTCGTACGTTCAGTTCCTGGAAGCGCTGACACAGGCCGGGGATGTCATAAGCCAGGCAAGCCGTGCGTCGAACGCAGCACAGCAGGAGCAGGTCCAAAGCGCTCTGTTGGAACACGGGGTACATGTCAAGCAGTATCAGCTTGAGCTGCTGGCGCTGTCGCATGTCGTGTCGCGGGCCAGAGATGCCGGCTACAAGCTTGCCTTGTACCGGGACGCGGTGGCGGCTGGTGCGCGGCGGGATGATCCCGAGTGTGCTGACGCGCGCCGTGCCTCCGCGCGGCCCGTGAGGAGCTGATGGAGGCCATGCGCCGTGCTGTGGTGCGGGCTTGAGTTACGGGCACAGGTGTCCGTTCTCAACGAAGCCGGTTGAACGCGAGCTGCTGACCAGGACGGACTGAGTACGTTGAGCGATCGTCTTGGTCACGGCCTACAGCCGGGGCGACATCACTTCATCGACTCCAGAATGCGGTCGAGTGTCCGGCGCCCCATTCTGCTCATCATCGGATTGCTCTCGACGTAATACCAGACAGCGCCCATCGCTTGTACGAACGCCCATGCCTTTCCGCGCTCCCACTCGAGATCGTCGCAACCCAGTGTCCGCCGGAGCACTTCCCGCGGACCCCTCTGCAGCAGGTGCCAGGCACTGACCAGATCCAGCGCGGGGTCGGCCGGGCCGAAGCCGCCGGTGTCGAGTACGCCACTGAGCCGGTCGCCCGCGACCAGCACATTGCCGGGGATCAAGTCACCATGGCTCATCACGTCGGCACTCGTGCGTGCCAGCTCCCGCAGGCAGCTCCACACCTGGCGCAGCCGGGGCACGTCGAGCAGCCCCTCGCTCTCCTCGAAGCACTTCTCCATCCATTCGTCGTGGTGAGTGAGAACGCCGCCACGGCCCTCGCCGCTGAAGAGCCGCCCCCGCGTCTCGGCCTTCCGGAGGGCGGCGATGAAGGTCGCAAGGTCCAGTGCGAAAGCATCCGACCCGCTCGGGTCGGCGTCCGAGGCGACCGTTCCCGGCAGCCACGTCTGGACCGACCACGGCATGGGGTAGCCCGCTCCGGGCTCTCCCAGGGCGACGGGTTCCGGGGTGGGAAACCGAGACACCCGCGCCAGCTCCGCGCTCGCTCGGGCTTCCTGTTTCAGGACCGCCAGCGCCTCGGCGGCATCGGTCAGACGCAGTGGGAAGCGTGCCGAGAGGTCGTTCCCGATGCGGAAGATGGCGTTGACCGTCCCTGTCGACTGCAGGAGTCGGATCTCCTTGTCGCTCCACTGAGGGAACTGTTCCTGGACCAAGGTCGCAACCGTTTCGGTGGTCACGTCCAGTTGATCATCGTGCATGGTCATCTCTCGCACTCCCGCGTCTGAAATTCTTAAGACAACAGCCAGTATTCGTACGCCAGGAACCAGTTCAACTGAGATTTTCGGCGCCTGGGCATCTCAGATGATCTGGTCGCCCCAGGTCACAGCCCTGTCCCGGTCCGCTGACGTTCACAGTCAAACCGCCGGACTCTTGCAGGAACGCCTCCGCAGCGTCGTGCATGGCGAGGCCGACGGATTCAGACATGGATCGCCAACGACCCGTGTCTACCTTCCGCTCAGGCGTCCATCCCGACGCCTCCGACACGTCGTGCACCTCTGGTGACCAGCCACTCATCCTGGGCCCCGGCTCCTCGACCATGGGTGAGCAGTGATCATTCCAGCGGCCGACGTCGCTGAACAGGGTGTGACCGCTTCACGGAAGGCGAGCCAGAACGTGAGACGGGACAACAGGTGGCCAAGGCGCTCCGCGGTCTGCTTTGTGGCGCGACAACTCCTCAAAACCGGGTTTTGAAACCGCACCGCGGAATCAGGTTCTGCAGCGCGGATCCACTCACCGTGGGGGTGCCGCACGTGGACCTGCGGTAGCGCTCTGCGGCACTGGTGGGTTTCCGACCCGAGGTGGCTCCAGGCGGAGTGGGAGTGCTGGACGCGCGTGGTGTCTCGGACGGCCCGGTGCGCCGGAGAGTCGTATGCGTACTGGCGAGTCCTTCGCCGGCCACCTGAACGGTCTGCTGATTCCGGATGCCGGCCGGTCCTCCTCCTCCTCCTCCTCGGGGTCGGCGGCGTCGGCGTTGTCCAGGTGAACGTCACCGGTGCCGGTCGAGGCATCCCGGTCCAGGAGACCGGCGGGGCCGCCGCCGACGATGGTCTCGGCGGTGCCGGCGAGTTGCGCGAATACGGCGGCTGCGAGAACGACCGGGACGCTGCCCCGCACCACGAGGTCTCGTCCAGTTGTACCCGCCGCCGCTCGTGCAGCGCGTGTGTCACGGCGCGTCCTGCGCAGGCCGGCGGCGATCGGGTCGGTGTCGTCGAGGATCTTGACCACGGGTGCTACCGGGCCGCAGCACGATGTGGTCGGCCCACCGGTCAAGGAGGCCACGCCCCGGACGCCGGTCGTCTTCACCGTCGCGGACACCAACGTCTCCGACATCAACCGTGGGGTGGCCCCTGAAATCCCCTGGCCCCACGTGCTCGAAACCGCGAACCTCCACAACCGCGGAACCGCGGATCGGGGGAACAGGGAAAGCGACGACGGTCGCCGGACGCTACTGCATGAACCGTGGCAGCCACTTGGCCCGGTAGTCCGGGTGGCCGGCGTGTTCCGCGGCCATCTGTCGGACGGCGAAGCCGAGGCCGACCGCGCGGCCGGACGGGAAGTCGTGCTCGGGGCGGTCGGTGTCCCTGTCGGCGATCTCCGCGTACTCATCGAGGAGGACCCTGCTCGTCTCGATGCGACGGGACGTACGCGCCGGGTCCTGGAAAGCGATGTGCCGGTCGAAGCCGCGACCGCGCAGGACGAACGCGATACCGCCGGAACGGTCGTGGACCTCGCCGGAGACGTCGGCCGGGCACCGCCAGCTCTCGCCGCCCGCCGCCTGCGCGATCTGTTCTTCCTCAGCGAGGCGCGCCCGAACGAAGTCGATCATCTCGGAGTTGTCTGTCATCGGGGCTTCGGATCCTTCACCGTCTTGGCTCCCTGCCGGGAACGGCACCTGCCGGCTGCTCGGTCTCTGTTCGCTCACCGGGACTGCCGGACGACGATACCGAGTCGGAAGACCGGCACAGCGCCTACGACGTAATGGTCCTTGCCCGCGTTTCGTCGCCGGTCGCGGCCCCGCAACGCGCCCGGTCGCGGCTCCGAAACGCGCCCGATCCCGGCCCCGTAACCGGCCGAGCGATCACCGGCCGTCTACGATCACTGACCGCGACAAGAGAGGAGAGCCGCCCATGACCTCCGTGCGCGGAACATCCGTGGACATCCCCACACAGGACGGTGTCGCCGACGCCTACCTGGCCCACCCCGACGACAGCAGTCCCCACCCCGCGGTGCTGCTCTATATGGACGCCTTCGGGCTCCGTCCGCAGCTGAAGAAGATGGCCGACCGTCTCGCCGAGGCCGGCTACGCCGTCCTGGTCCCCAATGTCTTCTACCGCCATGGGCGAGCGCCGCTGGTCGAACTGCCCGACTTCATCGACCCGGCCGCACGCCCCGAGATCTTCGAGCGCCTCGGCCCGATCATCCAGTCACTGACACCCGATGCGGCGATGCGCGACGCGGACGCCTATCTGACCTGGCTGGCCGAATCCTCCCTGACGACCGACGGGCCGGTCGGCATCACGGGCTACTGCATGGGTGCCGGACTCGCCCTGCGCACCGCGGGCACGTGCCCGGACCGGGTCGCGGCCGCGGCCGGTTTCCACGGTGGGCGACTGGCCACCGACTCCGCCGACAGCCCGCACCTGCTCGCCGGCCGGATCACCGCCGAGCTGTACTTCGGCCACGCCGACCAGGACGCCTCGCTGCCTCCCGAACAGATCGACCGGCTCGACGAGGCCCTCACCGCAGCGGGCGTACGCCACCACAGCGAGGTCTACACCGGGGCGCGCCACGGTTTCACCCAGGCCGACACCGCCGCGTACGACAGCACGGCGGGCGAACGCCACTGGACGGCACTGACGGCACTGCTGGACCGCACCATCGGACCCGCACGCGCTTGAATCGCGGCGCTCGCGCCACGGACATACGGTCGGCAGGGGCACAGGCTTCACGCACAGCCCCGGTGCGCGGCTCGTGCACCGGCAGCGCCGAACGGCCGGATCGGAACTCAGGACAGGAACGGCCGGATCGGACGGCAGGACAAGAAAAGGCAGGACAAGAGAGGAGGCCGCGATGTCGGCCGAGAACACCACCACTGTCTCCCTCGGGCCCGACAGCGGCCTGGACGAGGTCTTCCAGCTGGCTCAGCAGCTGCGCGTGGACTCCGTGCGCGCCAGCACCGCCGCCGGGTCCGGGCACCCCACCTCCAGCCTGTCCGCCGCCGATCTGATGGCCGTCCTCATGACACGCCAGTTGCGCTACGACTGGCAGGACCCGAAGAACCCGGGCAACGACCATCTGATCTTCTCCAAGGGGCACGCCTCCCCGCTGCTGTACGCGATGTTCCTCGCCGCCGGTGCGATCGGCGAAGAAGAGCTGATGACCACCTACCGCCGCGACGGCGCCCGTCTGCAGGGCCACCCCACACCCGTGCTGCCCTGGGTGGACGTGGCCACCGGCTCGCTGGGCCAGGGCATCGCCTACGGTGTCGGCATCGCGCTGGCCGGACGCGATCTGGAGCACGAGCCGTACCGGGTGTGGGTGCTGTGCGGCGACAGCGAAATGACCGAAGGCTCGGTGTGGGAGGCCCTGGACAAGGCGGGGCGCCACCGCTTGGCCAACTTCGTCGCGATCATCGACGTCAACCGTCTCGGCCAGAGCGGCCCCACCGAGCTGGGCTGGGACACCGGCGCCTACGCCCGCCGCGCCGAAGCCTTCGGCTGCCGCGCCCTCGTCGTCGACGGCCACGACCTCGCCGCCGTCGAACAGGCCCTGGCCGCCGCGGCCGACGGACAGGCCCCCACCGTCGTCGTCGCGAAGACCGTCAAGGGACAGGGCGTCCGGGAGGTCGCCGACGCCGAGGGCTGGCACGGCAAACCGCTGCCCGACGACCTCGCGGCGCGCGCCGTCGAGGAACTGGGCGGCGTACGTCACCTCACCGTACGCGGACCCCGGCCGCCCGCGGCCCCCGCCGCCGCCCCGGCTCTTCCCGTACCGGTGACGCTGCCGCAATTCCGGGTCGGTGACACCGTGGCCACCCGCGTCGCCTTCGGCAAGGCGCTCGCCGCGATCGGTGCCCGGCCCGACATCGTGGCTCTGGACGCCGAGGTCGGCAACTCCACCCACGCGGAGGACTTCGGCAAGGCACACCCCGAGCGGTACTTCCAGACCTACATCGCCGAACAGCAGATGATCGCCGGCGCGGTCGGCATGGCCGTACGCGGCTACCGCCCCTACGCCACCACCTTCGCCGCCTTCCTCACCCGGGCCCATGACTTCATCCGCATGGCCGCCGTCTCGCAGATCTCGATGAGCCTGTGCGGGACCCACTGCGGTACCGAGATCGGCGCCGACGGCCCCTCCCAGATGGGCCTGGAAGACCTCGCCATGATGCGGGCGGTCCACGACTCCACGGTGCTCTACCCCAGTGACGCCACCTCCGCCGCGGCCCTGACCGCCGCCATGGCCTACCTGGACGGCATTTCCTACCTGCGCACCACCCGGGGTGCCTACCCCGTTCTCTACGCCCCCGACGAAACCTTCCCCGTCGGCGGGTCCAAGACCCTGCGTGCGAGCGAGTACGACCGGGTCACCCTCATCGGCGCCGGCGTCACCCTCCACGAATGCCTGGCCGCCGCCGACCGGCTGGCCGACGACGACATCCCCGTCCGGGTCATCGACCTGTACTCCGTCAAGCCCCTGGACCTCGACACACTCGCCCGCGCGGCCCGGGAGACCGGCGCGCTGGTCGTCGTCGAGGACCACCACCCGGAGGGCGGCATCGGTGAGGCCGTGCTGTCGGCACTCGCCGCACAGCGACTCGCGCCCACCGTCGTCCATCTCGCCGTGCGCAACCTGCCGGGCTCCGGCACGTCCTCCGAGCTCCTCGACATCGCGGGCATCTCACGCACCCACATCGTCCGGACCGCCCGCGAGCTCGCCGCCCGCTGAGCACTGCGTTCCGCCACGGCCCCCGCACCGGACAACGGCCCGTCGATAAGGGTTGCCGGTTCCGCCCGGGGGGGGCCTGGCGCGGATGTGCATGCGTTCCCCCGGCGGCCGAACGGGCTGAGGATCAGCCCGGCGGTGATTGTCGTGATCAAGGTCACGAACGACCCGCCCGACGGCGCGCGGCGCACCCACGACGACGAGGTCCACGACGTGGTGGTGGTCGGTGCGGGAGCGGCCGGACCGAACGCCGCTGGTGCGGGCCGGCACCGTCGTGGTGCCGCCCGTGCACCGCTGTGCCCGCCCTTCGGCGGGCAGAGCCCCGGCCCCCTATGACCGTGACGCAGGCACCTTCAGCTTGTCCCAACTGGCCTTCCCCGGAACCCCGTCCGCGTCCTTGCCACTGAAGCCCAGCTTGTGCTGCCACGCCGCGTACGACGCGCGGTCCGCATCGGTCCACTCGGGCCCCGGGCCCTGCTGGTAACGGCCGCAGCCCTCCGCGACCAGGCGCTTGCCCATGGCGGTGATCAGCTTGTCGCGACGGCCGGCCCGGAAGAAGGCCGTGCCGGGGAACGGCTCGTACGAGGGCCGGGGTTCGGTCGGCGGCCGGGTGTCTCCGCCACCGCCCGGCTTGTGGTTCCGCAGGCGGTCGGCGATACGGGCACGCATGCCGTCCATCGTGAAGCCGCGCGGGTCCTGTTTGCCCGGCTGCCACTCCTTGTGGCCGATGACGGAGCGCTCGCTCCAGCCGTGGGCCCGGCAGATCGCGGCCGAGACCCTCTCGATGGCCTCCTTCTGGGCATCCGGCCAGGGGTCCTTGCCATTGCCGAGGTTGACGCACTCGAAGCCGTAGAAGTGGCGATTGCCGTCGGTGTCGGCCTGGTTGTCCGGCGGCAGTTTCGTCTCGTTGACGACGGCGCGCAGGACGTCACCGTCGCCGAGGCCCGCGTGGTTGGCACGGCCGTTGCCGACCATGTGGACGTGCCCCTGCTTGTCGATCACCCCGTGACACAGGGGGCCCGGCAGGCCCGAGTAGCCGTTGTAACAGATGTCCACGGACGCGTCGGTGCCCGAGGTGACGGTGTGGTGGATCATGACACCGTTCATCGGACCCCACGGACCCTTGGAATTGCGGTTGTGCGTACGCCAGTTGCGAACCTCAAGGACCGTCAGGCCCTCCGCGCGCAGAATCTCCACCAGCTTGGACGCGCTCAGCGGCTTGGCCATCACTTGTCCCCTTCCACTGCGATCTCCGCCTCGGCGGTGGTCTGGGACCGGGGTCCCGCCGGGGCGTCCTGAGCGGCCTCCGCCGCGTACTCCTCGTCGGCCGCGAGAGCTTCCGCGGCGAGCGCCGCCTCGTCCGCAGCCGGGGCGCTCTGCGCGAGCGGGGCGAAGACGAGACGCAGATCGACGGGAGCGTCCTCGCCCTTCACCAGGGCCAGGGGCGCGAAGTGCCGCTCGATGCCCGCGGGGGCCTGGAGCAGCGGCTTGCGCGCGTCGTCGGTGGGCCACTCGACGCCGCCGGTCGCGGTGCGGGCCGGGATGATCCAGTGGTCGTTGGTGCGATAGGCGCCGTCCTTGGCGAAGTAGACCTCGACGCCGTCCTCCAACGGCAGCCACTCGCCCTCCCGGACACCGATCGCTCCACCCCGCAGACCGATGGTACGGCCCCGGCGTCCGGAGCCCGTCCGCTGGTCCCAGCGGCGCAGGAACGGGTGCAGATGGGGCAGCCTCCCCACACCCGGCTCGGGTTCGGCGGACAGCCGCACCCGACGGGCCGGAAGATCCAGCTCCTCGACCCGGAGCAGGGGCAGGGCCTCCAGACGTGAGGCGTACGCGGTGTCGGTGAACTCCACCTGGTCGCCGACGTCGAGGTCCAGCCTGTCGTCCTGACCGAGGGTGGCCAACTGGACCCAGGTGCCGTCCAGTTCGTCCACCGGGAAGACGACCGATCCGTTCTCGCGCGACCACTTGAACGTGGCGTCCCCGGCCGGACCGCCCTCGTGGATCTCCACCCGGTACAGCTGGTTCTCCGGGCCGCGGTACCGGGCGTCGGGCTTGACCAGGCACGGGTCCCCGTCCGCGTGGTCCGGCCGCTCGGCGCGGGCCGCGAGGTGTGCCGAGGGGGCGCTACGGGCGAGCGCCCACTGGGCGAACTTCTCGCTCACCTGCTCCTTCGACGGGTCGGTCTCCTCGATGCCGAGCTCGGCCAGCGTCAGCGGAAGGACCTGCCAGACGATCTTCGCGCGCGCCGCCGTGTCCGGCATCGCCGAACCGAGCGCCACCTCGCGCAGCGCCGGGTCCTCGGCCGCGGTGACCGAACGCTCCCACACCCGCAGATAGACCACGAAGGGCACTTGGGCGGGCGACGGCAGCCGGTCGGCCGGCTTCTCCGGATCCCGGAAGCCGTCGGGCTGGTCCCAGTACGTCCAGCACACAGAGGCCGCGGTCACCCCTGCACCGTCGTCCGTGGCGTCCTCGTCCGGGACCGGTACACCGGGCGCGATCCGGTCCGCGTCGCACAGGATGCCGTCGACGTAGTAGCGGCCGCCGTAGATGTTCAGGGTGTCGATGTCGTGCTTGCCGCCCACGTACTGGATGCGGAAGCCCGCGGCGTCGCGCGGGGCTCCGTGCCGGCCGATCAGATCGGCGGCGAGCGTGCGCACCCGGTGCAGCTCCATCGCGGCCTGCTCGTTGGCGTCGGCGTCGAGCTGAACGCGGCCCTGCTGGGAGATGACCGCGGAATAGTGCCGCTCCGGGCGGAAGGTGGAGCGGGAGAGATCAGCGTGCATGAAGGGAGTCCCCCTGGTTCAGGAAAGTGCGGGTCGTGAAGTTCGTCGGGCTCGGAGCGGCCCGCTCAGGTGACGTAGAAGATCCCGGCGTCCGTGCCCGCGGGCGTGTACTGCGCGAGCCGCGCGCGCAGGCTGTCCTCGCGCTGCGGCCGGAACAGGTCGTGGAAGGCGCCCATTTCGGCCCCGTCCTGCGCCCCGCGCCGGATCTCCCGGGCGCAGCGGTCCGCCAACTGCCCGTACCAGGGCGTGCCGTAGCGCTCGGACGTGAACAGCGGCCGTACGCGAGAGGCCGCGTCGCCATCGGCCGGGTCCGGCAGGCAGCGGTGCCTGCGCGGCGTGCGCGATCCCGCGGGAACGTACGAGAAGCGCAGGCAGCCGATGCCGCGACGCGCCACGTGGAGCCGTCCGGTGAACAGGGAGTCCTCCGCGATGGCCACCGCATGCGTGTGGACCTCGCCGATCACCGTGGTGCGGTGGGCGTGCAGTACGGCGTGGGCGTGACGGCAGTCCGGGGCGGACAGGGCCGGGCGCTCGCTTCCGGTGGCGTCCAGGACGCTGTCGCGGATGTGGATGTCGAGAGGGTCCTCGGACACCTCGTCGCCGATGACCTCGATGGTGCCGAGGACGGCGGCCTCGATCTGCAGGCATGCCGTGGTGCGCTCCAGGACGATGCTCGGCTCCTGTGGGGAGTGCGGATCGCATTCGGGTTCGAGGGACCAGCCGGGTACGAGCGTGGTGTGCCGCATGACGACCGCGCCCATCGGACCCGTCACATTGATGCCGCGGCCGGCGACGAGCAGCCCGTCGAGGGTGATCCGTGGACGCTCGCCCGATGTGCAATCTCCGCCCACGGCACGGATGTTCAGCGCGTCCGGACGGTTGCTGTACCAGTCCAGCAGCCGGATCACGGGGCGGGTGCCCTCCGCCGCGCGCAGTTCGAGGCGGTCGCCGGGGTCGAGGTCGAAGTCCAGCTGCTCCTGATGGGCTCCGCTGTGCGTGATCTCGATGATGCCCTCGGGCCCGCAGTTCCCGGCCCGCCGGTCGTGCTGCCAGGCCCGGTACGCGTCCATGATCTGCCGGTACGTCTGTTCGGGCCCCACCCGGTAGACCGTGGCGTCCGGGCGCGGCCGACGGTCCCGTGCGTACTCGCCGCCGCCCATGTCGGCACCGAACGCGTAGTGGTAGTCGACCCGGACACCCTGCCGGGGCGCGGACCGCGACCCGAAGGCGATCCGCCCGAGTTCCGGATCGACGGCCACCTGCCCGTGCTTCGGCCGGTAGCGCCAGTCCGACAGATCGGCCACCACGATGTCCGACGGAGGCACCGGCCTGTCCTCGCCGTCGCGCCGGATGACGAAGCTCTTGCCGGGACCGTAGTGGTCGGTGAGCCGGTCGTGCAGTTGGCGGCGCCGGATGAACGCGGGGACGTTGTCGATCGTCGCGATGTGCGTCGCCGACGGTTCGGGGACCGGCTTGGTCACCAGCGGGCTGTCGTTGCCGAGGATCGAGAAGGTGTACAGATTGCGGGCCCGGTCGATGCAGTACGCGGGTGAGGACGTCAGCGAGTACGCCTTCAGCCGCCAGACGAAGAGGCCCACCCCGGCAGGAGTCGAACCGCCCTGCCTGCGGGTGGAGCCGGCGCTCCTGACGTCGACCGAGCGGGCCACCGTACCGAAGGCGGAGCCCGCCAGGTCGAGCGCGGACCCGTCGCGCAGATCGGCGAGGCGGCCGCGCTCCGAGCGGCTCCCGTGCGCGGACCCGGAGGCCCCGGAGCCGTACAGCTTGACCGGCTGGTGGTGCGAGACGAGCCGGGACAGCTCGACCGCCCGGGACGGCCATGGGGACACCTGTGCACAGAGCTCTTCGAGCAGGTGCAGCGTGCCCTTGCGGCGCAGGTGGGCGACCGTGGCGGCCACGTCCCGCCGCGGCGCGATCGCCTCCGTCAGTGCGGCGGCCGAACTCCCGCCCCGCAGACCGGTGGTGAGGACGCGCTCATAGCCGGGCAGAGTGCGATATCCCACCAAGTCGCCCAGATAGGGAAGCACCCAGGGTGCCGCCGTCTCCACGAACAGATCCTCGTAGCTCTGCTCGACCCCGTTGCGTACGACGTCGATCTGCTCGGCCATCACCGCGAGGAGGGCGCGCAGCGGCTCGCCCTCCTCGGCGTCCCTGAGGCGGTGCCACGGGGGGAGCAGCTGAGCGAGCCCGTCCGGCTCCCTGGACATCACTTGACCTCCGTCAGAATCAGCGTGTCCGCGGCCTTCGGCGTCAGCAGCACGAGCTGCGCCGGGCGGATACCGCGGAAGACGAACACCGAACGGCCCTCGGCGAGGCGCCGGGTATCGGTGATGTCGGGGTTGAGGCGCAGGAGTTCGGCGATCGGCACGCCGTGCCGGTCACAGACCTCCGACAGTGTCTCGCCGCCCTTCGCGCGCACGGTGTGGATCTTCTCGTCGAACGCCGCCGCGCGCGCCGGGACCGTGGACCTCGGCTCGCCGGGTGTGCCGAGCAGCCGCGTCAGCTCCTGTGCGGTGGCGCCCGCGACGTCGGAAGCGGAGACCCCCGTGAAGACATCGACATCGAGGTAGTCGACCCCCGGCACCGAATGCGCCGTCGCGAGGACCTCCGAGAGGCGCGCCGGCTCGCCCAACTCGGCGCCATCGAAACCGAGTCGGCGCAGCAGGGCCTGGCGCAGCCGTGGCTCCACGAGCTCCCAGGTGTGGTCGGGTTCGAGCTTCACCTTCGCGGAGATGAGGAGCAGCACCAGTTCGCGGACCTCGACCCGGACGGGCAGGCTCGCGTCACCGTACTTGGTGAGCGAGCCGCGCAGTGCGCGCAGCACGGCCGAGTCCCCGAGGGCATCGGCGAGCGGGACATCGTCCGTTCCCGCGACCGTCAGGTGCAGGACGCGCCGTCGCCCGTCGAAGAGTTCACCCGCGACGGCCCGGCCGATCCCGGCGCGGGAACGCGCGAAGTCCTCGTAGTCGGACACGGACACCAGACGGTCCAGGGCCGCGACCGCGAGCGGCACGGTGCGCCGGGTCAGGGCCGGCCCGTCCGCGTCCGCACCGCCCGAAGCCGGGCGCGGATTGGTGACCGCGGTGACGCCGAGCGGACGGGTCATCGCCTGGGTGATGCGCTCCGCCGCGACGTTCGCGGCGCTGCCGGTGCCGAAGCGGTAACGGGCGCGCACGTTCTCGTGGCCGCTGGGCAGGCGCGCGCCGTGCACGCCGTCGCCGAACGTCACCGTCGTGCGGCCGTCGCCGGTCGTGCCCGTGATGTGGACCCGCTCGCCCGGCCCGCGCCCCGCGAGACTGTCGACCGCGTGCCAGAGCAGCCCGTCGACGCGGATCTCCAGGACGGGAGTGGCACCCAGCGGGGTGTCGGACGCCGTCCAGGTGAGCGGCGACTGCCACAACGCGAACGTCTGGTTCGTGCGGTCGGCGTCGCCGCTGCCGATCGGCTCGTCCCGCCCCTCGCCGTGCGTCGCCTCCACCACATTGCCGAGGACCTTCACCGTCTCGCGCCGGTAGCGGTACGCGAGCTCGGTGGTCAGCGTCAGCCGGGTACGGACGTGGTCGCCCGGCAGCCGAGGATCGAGCGCGGGCTCGGCGGCGGCGATCACCACCACCTCGGTGGCCTCGACGCCCACGCCCGAGGTACCGGGTACGTCGCTGCGCATGCCGCTGACGACGAGGGTGCGGCCGGGGCGCAACCCGTCGTAGAGCTCGGCGAGTTCCAGCTCGTTGCCGTGCACGTCCTCGCCGAGGGGCTCGTCCGCCATGCGCAGCGGCTCACCCGCGGCATGCACGGTGGTGTCGCGGATGTGCGAGAGCAGGACGTCCTTGTCGTCCAGCCAGGGGTCGGCCAGGACGAGTTCGGTGCCGCGGCCCGTGATGCCGTAGTTGGTGTACGCGGCCGTGCGCACGGCCACCACCTTCGTGGTGACGAGCTTGAACGCCTTGTCGCCGGGGTGGGCGTCGTCATCCCCCTTGGCAGGGCGCTCGATCGCGACCCAGCTGCCGACGGCGATGCTGTCGTACACGGTGTCCAGCTGCACCACACGACGGTTGGCAGGGGCCGGTTTCGTGGCGATGACGATCTCCACCTCGGGTGCGGTGGTGCCGACCGTGTACCGGAGGGCCACCTCGTACTCGCCGTGCGAGAAATGCACCGGGACGCCCGGCCGGAGCGGGACCTCCTTGGCTGTGCCGTTGTACACACCGACGTTGATCACGCCGTTGGCGTCCGGACGCGGCACGAAGAGCGTGCGCTCGGGCAGCCCCGAGTGGAGGCGGGCGGTGACGCCCGGCTCCTGGGAGTCGGTGGGACGCCGGCTGAGCCAGTTCAGCTCGCGGTCCTGACCACTGCGGGTGGACAGCTCGACCTGGCCGGGGCCGAGGGGAAGGTCGACCGGCTGGGGGACCGGGAGGGTCCTGGCCCGCTGGTCGGAGCTGCTGCCCTCGACGTGCTGGAACTCGGCCGTCTGCGGCACTTTCCCCGCCGGGTCGAACACCACGCGCATGGTGGTGAGGACTGCGCCGGTCAGGGGCCAGTCGGCGGTACGGATCACCCGGCCCCGGTCGTCCTGGACCGGCTTCAGTGGAGCCGTCGCCCCGAAGGGGGCCGCCTGTGCGCGCAGCGCGAGCAGTTCACGCAGAAGGTGGGGAGCGCCCGGGACCGCGGCCTGCCGCCAGACGGGATAGAGGGTGCCCAGGGCCGGGTCGAGGGTCCCGAGCAGGCGCGCGGTGTCCGCGCCGGGCCTGCTGGCGCGGGTGCCGCCGCCCGGGGTCGGAGCCCTTCCGCTCAGCGCGGGGAGGATGTCGGTGAGGGCCTGCAGCGCGGCCTCCTCCGGGCGGGGCAGCGCGGTGGCCGTCCGTACCGGCGAGGTACCCCCCTCCGGTCGGGTCGGGGACGCCTCCGGTACGGACGGGTCCTGCACAGGCCGGGACACCGTGTTCGGGCGGGACAGGTCGGTGTCCGGCCGGGACGGGTCCGTTCCGTTCCGGGCCGGGGCCAGTTCACCCGCCCGCTCCGCGAGTTCCGCCAGCACCGCTTCGAGCCGTGCGAACCACTCGGCCACGTCCTCGTACGGTGTCGCCAGGACCTGTGCCTCGGCGAGGCGGTCCACGGGCTCGGTGAGCGCGGAGGCCAGCTGGTCCGGAGTCCGCACCTCGTCGAGGTCCTCCCGCAGCGGAGCGAGGACCTGGTCGTCGAAGTCGTCGATCAGACGGCTCACCGGGCGTGGATCGGGGACCTCGGGCGTGGGCGGCACGTCACCCGGTTCGCCCGGATCCGCGGGCGCGGCGATCCAGCGGCGCACCTCGTCGACGAGCTCCTTGAGCGTCGGCGGGGCCGAGCGCGGCAGGCCGATCGCCGTGATCCCGTCCTCGTGGTCGACGCGTACGCGCGCGACGGGCAGCAGCAGCCGCTCGCCCCCGGCCTGTTCACCGAAGACGAAGAGCAGCTGGTCACCTGCCCGGAGGGAGTTCGCCGTGCCCTCGACGAAGAGTTCGGAGCGGCGGGCGAGGTCCTGCGGGGTGATCAGGGAGGGACGCCTGCGGCGGAGCGCCAGTTCGTTCCAGTCCCAGCGCGCCGTCAGGTCCCGGCCGGTCTCGAACGTCTGCGACTCCTCGTCGGCCGACGCGGGGACGCTGTTGCTGCGCGCCCCGCGCGGGATGAGCACGGAAAGGGTCTCGGCCCGGGGGTCGCGGTCGAGGGTGTACGCGAGATGCGTGTCCGCCGCCACACCGGGGCGCGGCCGATGACCGACCAGGCGGCCCAGCAGCACCAGCGAGCGGTGCTCGTTCGCGGTCCGCAGATAGGCCTCGTCGGCGATCCGCTCGGAGTGGAACGTCAGCAGGTCACCGAGGACGGCCGTCGCGTCGAGGAGACCGATCGCCGGGTCGTCGGGGGTGCGGACGGTCAGCCTGCCGAGCGCCGGGTGGGCGGGGGAGGCAAGCCGGTCGAGCAGGGCTGAAAGGAACGAGCCGTACTCGCCGACGCGGTAGTCGAGGGCGGTGCGGCCCGGCGGGTTGTGGGGCGCGGAAGGTGCCACCCGCTCGTCGTGACCGCCCGCGCGGGTACCGGCGCAGCCACAGCCGCAGTCGGGGGTGGGCTCGTCGCTCATCGGGCACCTCCGGGGTCTGCCGCCGAGGGTCGGTGGCGATGGTCGCTGACGGCGTACGGGACGGGGCGCGACGCGGCGGGCCGGCCCGCACGCGGCGTGGTACGGCCGACGGCCGTGCCACGGCCTGTCGCGCTCATCGGGCACCCCCCAGGGAGATCGCCAGATGGCCGTTCTCCGGCCGGGCGGGGTCGTTGTCGCAGAGGGCGATTTCCAGCGGGCCGAGCCGCAGCACGCCGTCCTCCCTCTCTCCTCGGTCCTCTTCGAACAGCCGCCGCAGACGGGCGACATGCACGCTCTCCACGCCCTGGACGGCCGCGGCGGCCGCGACCAGGCGGCTGAGCCTGACCGGCTCGCCGAACGTCAGCGCGTCGGGGTGGAAGAAGCCGAGCCGCCCGCCCGCGAGCCGGCCACGGCCGAGCACGCGGTACAGCTCGGCCAGGATCTGCCCCTGCTGGTGTCCGGGCTTCGCGCACACCGACAGCGCGATGTCGAGCGGCACGAGGCGCGCGGGCCCCACCACCACATCGTGTCCGATGCGCCGGTAGACCTCCAGGGACTGGGCCACCGCGTCGAGCAGCGCCGGCGCCGGATCCCCGGTGCCCCGGGCGTCGATCGCGATGTGCGCCTCCTGGACACTGCCCGTCCAGCGCAGCTCCGCCGCCGCCCGCTGTACCCCGGGCAGGGCCGAGGCGAGACTCGCGTAGTCGTCGGCGGTCACGGCGCGAAGCCGGGTGCGGCGCAGGTCGAGCGGGGCCAACTGGCGGACCTGTTCGAGGGGTTCGGGCTCCGTCCCGCCCACGGCGGGGAGCGGGTTGCGTATCCCGGTCACCAGCGGCCCGTCGTTCCGGTCCGTACGCTCGTCGTCGCGGAGCACCACCAGATGGTTGATGGCCTCCGCGCCGACATTGCCCGCGGGGCCACCGCCCAGCCTGTAGTGGAGTTCCAGGCGTGAGCCGGGCGTCGGCGTCGCGCCGTGCCGCCCGTCGCCGAAGCGCAGCGCGAGCCGCCCGTCGTCCTCCAGCTCACCCACGAAGTGCCGTTCGCGGGGGCCGCTTTCGAGCAGATCGCGGCGCGGCGTCCAGCGCAGCTCGCCCTCGTGCAGGCACACGGCGGGAAGGGCGCGGCGGGGGTCCTGAGCCAGTCCCGCCGAGGCGGAGCCCCGCAGGACCGGCTCGTCCGGGTGCAGTCCCTGGGCGTACGCCGGCCCCCAACTGTGCGCGATCTCCCAGGCGATGTGACCTTCGAGGACCGTCCCGGTACGGGCGCGCGCGGTCAGTACCTCGACGCGGCGCAGCTTGGCGTCGAGCAACCGATCGCTGCGGTGCAGGAGTTCGCGCAGAGCGCGCACCGGGTGCAGGCGCAGTTCGAGACGGTCGAGGACCTTCAGCCCGTAGATCACGGCCAGCTCGGCGATCTCCTCCTCGCCGAGTCCGTCGCGGTCGCGGGCACTGCGCCACAGCTCCACCAGGCGCTGCTTCACCCGTTCCGGGATGGCGCCGATCCGCTCGGCCTGCCCCGCGGAAACGGCGCGGGGGTCGGGGAACGGCACCGCCTGCGCCACGGGGGAGCGGCCGAGCAGGGGCCGGAACCGGGGCGCGATGCCCGGGTGGACGGACTGAGCGAGCAGCGTGCGCAACGCCGCGGCCTGCGCGTACGCCGTGCCGGGCACGACGCGTTCCTGCCGCTGCCCCGCCCCCTCCAGGCCGAGCCCGGCGCGTACGGTCGCGTCCTCGCCCACCACGTCGAACAGCTCGCGGATGTCGTCCGCCAGGAGCGCCTCGCCGCATTCGGCCTTGTCCGTGAGGGAGTTGATGAGTCTTGCCGTCGCGTTGCCCTCGTCGCGATCCCAGCAGCCGAACGCGGGAGGACCGCAGGGTGCCACGACGGCGGGCGCGGGCGGCACGACCGTCGTCTCCGCCGGGGCGTCCCCGGACCATCGCAGCGTACGGCCGTGGTCGACGAGGACCACGTTGCCGCGTGCCATGGCGACGTCCGCGACGGGTGCGCAGTCGCGTCCGCCGCGCGTGGTCAGACGGAGCGGGAAGCGCAGCGCGTCCTCGGCCGCCCAGGTGACCTCCAGGACCGGCTGGTCCTCGACGCGGTCGACGCCGGGTGTGACGGACGTGAGGCGCACGGCCTGCCGGTGCGTCGGATCGGAGTCGCCCGGTGTCCCGGTGCGCGGCCCTTTCACCTCTTCCAGAATCAGCAAGTCGCCGGCCCGCAGGCCGAGCCGGCGCCCCTCGCAGGTCTCCGCGTCACGCCATTCGTCGCGCAGGGTGGCCGCCGTGGCCCCCTTCGGCAGGGAGCACACGTCGCTGCCCCAGGTCCACAGCCGGATCGCGTTGTGTGCGGCCCGCAGCTCAAGGGGATCACCGGCCGCGACCGGCTCGAACACTTCCACGGTGCCCCGCTCCACGAGATCGGCGAGGTCACGGTCGTCGATGACCGTCCCGGGTGCGGGCCGGTCATGCGGATCGAGGACGCCTACGTCGACGGAGGCGAAGCGGAACGAGCCCGCCGGCAGCGTGTGCTCACCGGCCGCCTCCACGGTCACGTACGCGCGCGAGGCGCAGCCGTCGTGCATCGCGTAGTCGATGAGCCGCACATGACGCCGTACGGAGACCCGGCGGCGCGCGGTGTCGAGATACGCCTCCGTGGCGACCGCGTCCTGCTGGTAGCTGATCTGGTCACCGGTGTACGCGAGCAGCTCGACGAGCGTCATCCCGAGGTCGGCCGGGTTGCGCTCGATCCAGTCGGGTGTGGTGAGGGCCAGACGGTCCAGAAGGACCTTGCGGATGGTGTCGTAGTCGCGGGCCGTGTAGTCGACGACCGGTGTCCGGGGGAGGACGGGTTGCTCCGCCGCCTCGTCCTCGCAGTCGAAGGGTGTGGGGCAATCGGGCCTGAAGGCGAACGTCGCACTGTGGTAACGCTGGTCGAAGCCGCGGAAGGGCTCCGTCCCCGGCCGCCCGTACGGATCGGTCTCCACCAGACGGAGCCGGTAGCGGGAGGTGTCGCCGGCCTTGTCGAGCGTGACATACAGACGGTCGTCGAGTTCGGGATCCTCCTCGCGCTCCACACTGACGTCGACGGCCTCGATGCCGGTGATCCGACGGCCGCCGTCGACGCGAACGTTCTGGGCGCGCAGGCCGTGCGGGGCCTTGCCGAGAAAGGAGACGGTGAGCAGCAGTCCGTCGTCACTGACCTCGACGGCGTCGACTCCGTTGAGCTGCGCCGCCCTCACCTTGGCCCGGCGGGTGGACACGGAACCGTTCACGCCTCGGCCCTCCCTTCGAAGACGTCGTCACGACGGCTCCCCGTGGAGCGCACGGTGTACGACAGGTGCACGCGGACGACGTTCTCCTCGCTCACCACGTCCAGGGCCGCCACCTCGATGAGGTCGCCGAGCACGCGCTGCAGCGCCGCCTGCACCGAGAGCTCCAGCGCACTGGCCAGCTCGGGGCTGTTGGGCGTGAAGACCAGATCGAGCAGGCCGCAGCCGAAGTCGGGTCGCATCACGCGCTCGCCGGGGCTGGTGAACAGCAACTGCTCGATCAGGTCGCGCACATGCTCGTCGCGGTCGGCGTGCGCGGTGCGCCCCCGCCGGTCGACCCGGAACGGAAAGGCGAGGTCGCTGCGGACCCGGGTACGTGGGTTCATCGGACGGTCACCTCTCGCTGCGAGGGCTGGACGAAGGGCGGGCCCTGCGGTACGAACGACGCCGTGACGCACTGGGCGGCGGAGGTGTCGAGCAGCACCGGCGTGCCGTCGACCGTGACGCCGGTGCCGGCCCCGGTCCAGCGGACGGCGACACACGGCTCGGGCGCGCCGTCGACGGTGTGGGGGCAGCCGGCCACGGCGTAGCCGTGGGCGGCCGTTGCGACGGGCGCGCCGTCGATGAGCACGGCCCGGTCCGACGGACCCGTCGTCGCGGTGGCGCGACCGCCGTGCGGGCAGTTGATCACGGCACCGGAGCCACCGCCCGAGCCGATGGTGAGCAGATTGCCGGACATCCCGGGCATCCTGTTGATCCCCCGTTCTCTATCGCTTGGCGGCCATGTTCAACTGGCCCTTGTTGATGGTCACTTCGTTGCCGCGCAGAATGACTTCGGCCCCGCCGCCGGTCGCGATGACCACGGCCTCCTTGGTGACCCGGATGTAGGCGCCGTCCCGCGCCTGGAGCAGAATCCCCTGCTCGGGCGCGTCGTTCATCACGATCTTGTGATTTCCCGGGGTCTGCACGACGACCGGCTTGTTCGGCGAGTTCTGCTGCGCGGCGGCACGAGCGTCCGGTGGCAGTTCGGCCTCGGACCCGTACCAGCATCCCGTCCACACCGGGAAGCTCGGATCGCCCTGCTCGAACTCGACCCACACGCCCGTGCCCGGCGGAGGCACCACGAACTGGCCCGACTGTGGTCCGGTGAAGGGCAGACAAGGCAGCGCCCAGGTCGACGGCTCATCGCCCAGGACGTCCGGGACCTCGACCGTGACCCGGCCGATGTGCAGCGGGTCGTTGTTGTCCACGACTCGGCCGCGGAACTTGCCGAGATAGCGATTGCTGGGTGCTGCCATGCTGAACTGCTCCTGATCTGCCGGAGTTTGCCCGCTGATTCCTCAGGGCCGTACGTACGGACTGCGCGCTTCGAGCCCTTCCCGCGAGAGGGTGAAGTTCTGCTGGAAGGAGCCGGGGCGCAGGTTGTGCGTCACGGACTTGACGTAGTAGTCGCCGTCGTACGCACGCCCGGAGCCGCGCACGCCGACCAACTGGCGCGGCTGGAGGATGTAGCCGTGCCGGTTGACGTCGAGTGATCCCGACCCGGAGATCACGTCGGCGGACACGGCCGCGCGCGCGAGCAGTTCGGCCTCGGCCGCCTCCCGCTGCTGCTTGGCGGTACCGGAGAGGGTCCTGCGCTTGAGCGCGGGGGTGGCCCGTTTGCCCAGTGGCGGGCGCAAGGGGCTGATGACCGGCTGGGGGAGCAGGGTGGACTGCCGGGTCCCCGGGTCCTGCCAGCGCGCCTGCGGCTCCTCGCGGGCCGTTCCGTCGTACGCGAACGTCAGCTGGTCGACCGTGGAGTTGGCGTCCATGTTGACGTTGAGGGCGTGCTGGCGGATGCCGAGGCGGACCTCGGGGCCCCAGCGGGCCGACGACTGGCCGGGGGCCGGGCCCGGCTCCAGGTAGAAGGTGTACCCGTTGGCACGGGCCAGCTCGGTCACGTACTGCAGATCCGTGCCCGTCCGGTAGTGCACGCGCAGGTTCTGGTGCGGTGGCTGGGCGATCTTCTCCTTGTACACGTCCGGTCGGATGCCGTAGTCCGAGTAGCGCCGCAGGATCGCGAGCACACGCTCGGACGGCGGAAGGTTGGGATAGCTGTCCGTGCGCTCCTTCAGGTCCATGAGCAGCGTCAGGTCCTCGCCGGTCACGGTCAGGGTGGAGTGTCCCGGCTGGTTGCTGGTGCCGACTTCCTGACGCACGATCAGCCCGTCGAAGAGGACCTCGGGTGTGCCCCTGACCGTGACCGTGACGATGACGCGTGTCTTCGGGTCGAAGAATCCCTCGGGGAGCAGGGTGCTGCTGATGAGCCCGTTCTTGGTCAGGTCGAAGGCGAGCTGGAACCCGCTCCGTTCACCCGCGGTCGCGGTGATCTGCGCGGAGAGAAGCGCCTGTGCCACCTCGGCGGGGACCGGACGGGCCAGCTGCGGTCCCATGGCGAGGGTGATGTGGACAGGGCCCTGGCCCACGGGCAGTTCAGACACGCCGGTCCCCCCGGGGGAAGTTGCCGGCGAGCGGAATCCCGATCTCGACGCCGGGTTCGGCGGTGAGTTCGCGCGGGTCGAGCACCGGGTTGGCGTCGGCGATCTGCCACCACTGGCGGGGGTCGCCGAAGTAGCGCTGCCCCAGCAGGTCGGGACGGTCGCCGGCGTTCACGGAATGAGGCTGCGTGTCGTCGGCCTCGACCGTGGCCGCAGGCAGTAACCGACGCTTGGTGTAGCGGACCTCGGTGCCGTCCGGCTGCCGGTGCACGCCGATTTCGGCGTCGTGGTAGCGGCTGGATCGGGGATAGGGATGGGCGCCGGGTGTGGCATCCAGGGCGTTCTCGTACGGTTCCGTGCCGGCCATGGTCTTCGGTCAGCCCCTTCCCATGCCGATGTCGCCGGGTGTCAGCCCGAGCGTGCCGAGACTTCCCGCCCGCGCGGCACCTGCCAGTCGCTCCTTCTGCGCGAGATGCGCGAAGTACAGCTCGGCACCACGGTGTCCGGCCGGCAGATCGCTGACGGTGAGCACCTTCAGACCGATACTGAGCGAGGCGCGGATCGGGTTGAGATTCACGTCGAAGGCGGATTCATTGATGGACAGTTCGGTGAGCCGCACGGGCATGACGCGCTTGCTGCCCCAGGTGAAGAGGGTCAGCGGCATCTCTATCGGACTGATCTCGATGGTCCCCTTCTTGGACAGGCGACTGGCTTCACGGAGTTGGGCCGAGGTCGGCTGAACGAGCATTTCCAGCACGGCCAGTTGGGGGTGGATGCCGTCCGGCGCGGCGATCTCGAACTGGTCGGTGGCGTCGATCTCGGCGGTGAACTTCCAGGTCTCCTGTGCGGGACCCTTCAGACGCAGAGCCTCGTTCCGGTCCCCGCTTCCGCTGCCCCCGCCGCCGGAGTCACCGCTGCCGCCGGCCGACTGGGGGGAGAGGCTGCGTTCGAGGGTGTCCGGGTTGAACTGGAGGACGATGATGCGTTGGGGGGTGCCGCGTTCGGGGTCGATGAGGACTATTCCGGAGCGGATGGGTTTGGGGATGTCCGCGTAGCGGGTCATGAGCCGCCCTTCGCCTGGTCGACGATCGTTGAAATGGCCATGGACCACCAGGTCCTGGGCTCGCGAAAGGCGTAGGGATCCCGCTCCCGCAGATGCTCGCCGAGTGCATCGGCGGATCGCCTCTCCTCGTCCGGGCTCATGCCCTCCGCCTGGTAGAAGACCCCGATGTGGTGAATGAAATCAACGAAATTACTGAAGGAACTGTTGATGACCTCGGCCGCAGGGTTGGCGTCATCCAGCGAGCAGAGCACGACCAGACTGTTTTTGGCGTCAAGGAAGTAACGCATCCTCTGATGGCGCCCCGGCGCCCCCAGGAAAATGGCCGCGTTGGAGGTGCCGTCCGGCGTGTCGAGTGGCTGAACGCTGAACAGTCCGGGAGGTCCCTCAAGTTCGGTGGTGAAAGCGGTTCCGATGTCACGAGGCAGACCCACATGGGAAAGGAGCAGTGCGTCGAGTTCCGAGAGCCCGAGACTCACTGCTTCATCGAAATCGAGAGTGATGATGTTCTCCTCGTCGAAAACGTCGGCGAGAATGTCACGCGAGAGCATGTGCGATACGTCCTTCGGATTGGCTTGGTATGTCTCTACGGTTTGATGAGTCCCGTGATGTTGACGACGATGAGCGTTCCCTCGCCGACGTTCTTTCGGTCGAGTTCGAAGTGTAGTTCGCTGCCCATGTTCCTGTTTGTGGGGCCGTCCATCATCCGTAGGTTCTGCCACCAGTCGCCGCCACCTGTCTGGATCTCGATGACGTGATCGGGATCCATGGACTCGAACCGTTTCATGACGCGCATGTGCAGGTCGCTTCCCCGAGGTGAACCCATGTGTTTCAGATAGTTGTAGAGAGCCGCTCGGACGCTGTTCTTGTAGCCGCTCGTGATGTTCGGGATACGTACCGCCTCCGCTACGGACGGGCGTTGGGCGTACTCTGCAACGGATTTCACGTTCGGCTTCTCTCCGGACTCCAAGGATGCCTTCAAGGACTTGCTCCGGTTCTTCCCCGGGTTCTTGATGGCTTTCCCGCTCTTTCTGCTTCGCTCTTCCCTGTCCTCCCTTTCCTGGTCCGTTTCCTCGCGTGTGGTGCTCCTCCTGGACAGCTCGCCCCGTTGTGAAGCACTGGCCATGTCGGCCGCTTTCCGGGAAAGCGCCACGTAGTCGGGCATCTTGCTCTCGTCGTACGGGAGATCGACCTCGGTCGACTGGGTTCGGTCCACCGGGGGTGCCGACTTCTGTTTCTGCACTTGTGAGCCGGTGATGGCCAGAGCAGCCTGGGTGTCCTCCGGGCGTTCGTACTTTCCTCCCGGCCATCCCTGCCAATGGTCCGGGCCCAGCAAACCGTACTGACCGAGAGATTCACGCCTTGCGTATTCCTGTTTCACTCGCCTTTCCGCCTCCCGGATGATCAGCATCTCCTCTCGGTAGGTGTCCGAGTAGGCGGTGTCGAGCTTGTTGAGTTGTGCTTCCATGTCGGCCATGAAGGCCGGGATGCTCGAATTCCCCCGGAAGAGCATCCACTCGTCGAGAGTGAAGTTCAGCGCCTCGTCCAGGCGCTTCTTGCGTTCGGGCTTCTCGTTGAGCTTGTTGTCGAGGGCGACCTTGACGTCACTTGTGTTCTCGACCTCGCCGGAGGGGTTCAGGACCGCCTCGACGGCCCCCCTGCCCTGGCCCTCCGCCGTCAGGCTGGTCAGGCGGTACCAGACACGAAGCGCGGCCAGGGCCACGCCCACCACGGGGCGGCTGCGCTTCTTGTCGAGCAGGCTCCGCACCTTCGGCCGCAGACGGGCAATGATCTTCTGGAGGCGCGCGTCCTTGGACTCCTTCGAGTCCTCGTCCTTCTTCCGCCTGTCCTTGTCCGGCTCGGACTTGGGCCGGCCCGGGCCGCTCCGGTCGTGCTTGGGGCCGGTCCTGCCGGGGCCCCGCCGATCAGGTTTCCTCTTCGGCCCGGGCTTGCCCGAGCCGTCCGTCTGCGGCTTCTCCTTGGGCCTCGGCTTGCCCGGGCCGTCCTTGCCGTTGTCCTTCGGCTTGTTCGGGTCCTGGTCCTTGGACCGGGCCGGAGTGTCCTTGCCGTCGTCCTTGGGCCTGGTCGTGCCGTCCTTGCCGCGCTTCGGCTTGTCCGGCGTGTCGTTCTTCGGTTCCGCGGGACCGTTCTTGTCGTTCTTGGGGTGGGCCGGGGTGTCGTCCTTCGGGTGCGGCCCGGAGGTCTCCGGGTCCTGCTTCGGCTTCGGGCGCGGCTGCGGCTTCGGCTGGGGCTTCGCGGACGGGGTCGGGCGGGTGTCCGGCTTGTCGTCCGTCTTGTCCTTCGGCTTGCCGGGGGCGTTGGTGGTCTTGTCGGTGCCCGTGGGCCTCTTGGGGTCCGCGCCCTTGCCTGCGGTCGGGGCCGTCGTGCTCTTCGGGGCGTTCGCGGGCTGGTCCTTGTCGCCCTTCCTGTCGCCGCCCTTGCCGCCGCCGTCGTCCGAACCCGCGCCTCCCGGGCCCTTGCCGCCGCCCTTGTCCCCCTTGCCCTTGCCCAGCTTGGCGGCGACACCCTTCAAACGCCTGCCGACCTTGGCGACGTACTTGCCGATGCCGTTCATCAACGCCTGGTAGAGGACCTCCAGGAGCGCGACCACGCCGGACGCGACCGCCTTCGCGAAGAGGAGACCCGCGCCGCCGCTGCGGACGAGCTTCAACCAGTCCAGGACCATGGACAGCGCGCGCAGGATGGCGCTCAGAGCACCCCACGCCGTACGGATCGCGTCGATCACCGCCAGGGCCCAGCCGGCGCCCGGAATCAGTTTGGCGATGACCTTGGTGATGACCAGTTCGCCGATGATCAGGGGGAGTTGGGGGACGACCGCGTCCCACGCCTCCTTGACGATCTTCTCCAGCGTGAAGCCGCCGCCGACCAGCTTGTCCAGGATCGCCTTCGGAACGCCGATGATCTCCTGGATCTTGTCCTTGAACCACTGCTTGACGGCGGACGACACCTCTCGGAAGAGATGGTTCTTCGCTCCGTCAACCGCGGAGTTCTTGGCCCCGCTCAGCCAGCCGCCCGGGTCGGAGAGGAAGTCGACCGCGATCAGCATCCAGTCGCCGAGCGCGCTGAGCAGCTTCGAGGCGAAGTCCAGGACCGCCTTCACGGCGTCCACGACTGCCTTGACCGCGGCCTGGAGCATCTTCTTGAGGATGTTCAGGATGTCGCTCAGGAGATTGCCGATGGCGTTCAGCAGCTCGGTGGTGATCCGCTTCAGCGCGGCGGCGAGCCGGTTCACGAGTGCGATCGCGGCGGCGATCAGCGTAGTGATCAACTTCCGAATGCGGTCGGCCAGTTCGATGACGGCCCGCACCATGTTCTTCGCCAGCTCGATCAGGTCGTCGATGAGGTTCTTGATCGTGTCGACGATGAACTTCCGGGCCTCGTTGATCCAGCGCTCGACCGTCTCCTTGAAGTGCTTGATGAACCCGACGACCGCTTCCCGCGCCGCCCTGATGACGCGGACGATCGCGTTCTTGATCTCGATGACCTTCTTCTTGATCCAGTCGAAGGCCTTGCTGACCCAGTTGCCGGAGTCCTTGACGCTGGTGTCGCGCTGGTTCTCGGCGTCCTTCTCGGCCTTGGTGTTCTCGTCCTGGATCTTCTTGTCGCCGTCCTGCTTCTCCTTCGTGACGTCCTTGTCGGTCTTCTCCTCCTTGTCCTTGACGTCCGCGCGGACCTTCTCGTGCCGCTCGGTCTTCTTGGTGCCGAGCTTCTTCAGCTCCCCGTCCTGCTCCGTACGCCAGTCGGCACGCTGTGAGGTGACCTCGGCCAGGGTCTTGTCGCGCTCGCCCGCCTGGCTCCTGGTATTGGTCTCGACCTCCGCGTCGACCTTCTGCCTGTGCTTCTGCTGGGAGTCCCGGAAGTCCCTGTCCTTGGTCTGCCGTCCGTCGGA
This sequence comes from Streptomyces sp. NPDC104309, assembly GCF_055584025.1. Lineage (NCBI taxonomy): Bacteria > Bacillati > Actinomycetota > Actinomycetes > Kitasatosporales > Streptomycetaceae > Streptomyces > Streptomyces sp. NPDC104309. The sequence goes on from NZ_JBVJMV010000020.1 coordinate 73,781, forward strand.
CATGGCCTTCCGGCCCGCGCCGAACGCGTCCTGGAACTGTGGCCCGCGTTCATGCTCCGCCACCTCGGATGCGGCCTCGGGCGGTACGGCCCCGGTTCCCGCGCCGGCATCGGGCGCACTGCCCGCGCCGCCTTGAGCCCCGGGCACCTTGGCCCGCATCTGCTCCTTGGGGACATCGGGATAGACCTGGTTCTCGCCCATCGGGCGCCCGGCGTCGTCGCGCCCCGTCGCCACGGCCTCCTGGCCCTTGGCATCGACGGCCGAGCCCTGCTCGCCCGCCGTCCGCTCGGCGTCGCCCTGCATCCGTACGCCCGGTGCGTTGCCGGCCTGGGCCTTCTTGAGCGCCTCGTCCTTCGTCGGCAGCCCGGCGAACTTGGCGGCGAGCTCCTGCGCGTCCACCTCGAAGCCGAGCCAGCTCGCCACCTTGCCCAGGCCGAAGCCCAGGGCCATCTTGAAGGTGTCCCAGCCGCCCGGCTCCTCCGCCTTCTCGGCCTCGATCTGGCCCTCCGGATCCTTGGCGCCCTCGACCTCGGCCTTCTCCTGCTCGGGCGCGTCGGACTTCTGCGCCGGGTCCTGCGAGTACTGGCCCGGGGCGTCGGCCCTCGGCTTGCCCCGGAGCGTCTGCGGCGCGCCCGCCGGCCGCGCCATCGACGGCGGCGCGGCGGCGAGTGCCTTGTGTTCGTCGCCGACCGTGCGGTCCACCGAGCCGCCGACACCCGACATCGCCTCAAGAGCCTTGTGGGGCTTGAGCTTCGAGGCCGTGGAGAGTCCCGCCTCCGGTGACACCGTTGACACATCGGGGGCGGGAGCCGAGTCCTTCTTGCCTCTGACCGGTGCGGCGGCGCTCCCTCCGCCCCCTCCCGAGCCTCCGCCGCGCGGCCCCTTCGCAGCGGGCGATGCCGTGGGAACCGAGGCGGCCTTCGACGCCTTCGCGCCGTTCTGCGCCGGCGCAGGCGGTGTCTCGGGAGCCCTCGGGGGCGGCGGGGCGGGCGTGGACTCCCGCACGGCCGGGCGACGGTCGCCGGAATCCTGCGCCGCACCGCCGTCCGGCGCCCCGCGCTCCGCGCCGTTGCTCGCGCGGCCCGGCGTATCGGCGTTGGACCCACCGGACACGTGGGTGTCCCGCGCGGGCGAGGGGGACTGCGCGTCCGCCCCCGCGTGGCCGGTGTCCGAGGCTGTCGGGGCAGCGCCCGACGTCGACTGCGCCGCTCCGGCCGCGGTCCCGGACGCCGCCGACTGACCGGCCACCGCCTGCGGAGTGCCCTTCGCCTGTGCGCCTCCCGACCCGTCGCCCGCGGCGGGAGTGCCCTTCTCCTCCTTGGCGGCGCCCTCCTTGGCGTCACCGCCGGCCGCGGCGGAGCTCGCGGGCGCCTCCTGCACTGCCATCTGCGCGGCGACGGGACCGGCCTTCGGATCGTCGCCGCTCTGCGGGTCCCTCGACGCCGGGCCCGCTGTCGTCGGCGCGTCGGCGGCCCGTTCGAGGGCGAGGCCGCCCGCCTGCCCGTCCCCCGGCGCGCCACCGTCCGCCTCGGCCGGCAGCTCGGTACCGGAGGCGGTCTCGGCACCGTCTTGTTCGGGGCCGGCGTCGGCCGCCGCGTCTTCGGCGTCCTCCGCGTCCCGTTCGGCCTGCACCCTGTCGGCCTTGGTCACCGGGGGAGCGGGGAACGACGGGGCAGCGGGCGACGTGGCCGACGAGGGGTCGAGACGGTCCGCGGTCGGCACGCCGGACACATCGAGGTCCTGCGCCGGAAGGAAGTCCTCGGCCTGGAGCTCGACATCCCAGGCGCTCTGCTCACCGCCCCCGACGTCGACCTCCGACTCGTTGCCGGCGCCGAACGGGGCTTCTTCCGCCTTCTCCTGCGGGCCGCCGAGGTCCTGATCACGGACTCCGTCGAGCGTGCTGGACGCGCCCGGCAGCCGGGTGTCCTTGCCGGATGCCGTGCCCGAACCCTCCGGCTGCTGCGAGCCCCGCTTGTCCTCCGGCTTCAGCTGCCGGCCCGCCACGAGCGAATCCACGGCTCCCGGACGGTTCCTGGCTGCGGACTCCTCCTCGCTCGCCGCCGGAGCGCCGTGCTGTTCCGTCCCTTCCCCGCCCCGCGTGCCCGACTCGGAGCCCGCGCCCTTCGTCCCGGCGCCCTGCGGGACGCTCGACGCGGCACTCCCGCCCCCGGAGTCCCCGTTCGAGGGCGTGGGCGCGTCCTGCCGAGGCGCGGAGACCGGTGGCGCCGGTTGTTGTGCCCCGGCAGCCGGACCGCCGCCGCTCTCGTCGGTCTCCCTGGCGCCCCCGCCCTGCTTCCGGTCCGGTCGATCGCCGTGCGGAGCGGTCCCGTTCCCGGCCGAGTCGCCGTCGCCACGCTGCGCGACGCCGCCGTTGCGCGGCGTGCTGCCGGGCGCGCCCTGCGCGAGGACGGCGTCCTTCTCCGGACCGGGCGCCGCACCGGGGCGCCGTGATTCCTCCAGGCGTTCCTCGGCCGAACGTTGTTCGTTCTCCCGTTCGAACTTCAACTCCTGGGCGGAGTCAGGCTCTCCGGCCGGGGCGTCGTGGGAGTTCAGCCCAGGGTCATCGCCGGTGCCGGGCTCGTCGGTGCCCTCGATCTCGTCGACGAGATCGAGGATCCGGTCGTGCTCCGAGCCAAGGAGTCTGTCCTCCAGATGCTCCAGTACGCCGTCGAGCAACTCCGCTGGCAGACGGGCGAGTTGCTTGCGTGTACGTTTCGACAGGTCCTCCGGATCGCCGCGCAGTGAGCGCACGACCGAGTTCGTCAGCCGGTCCACGAGGGTCGCCGGGTCGATCCGCTCCATGCGACTGCGGTCGGCGTCCACCGTCGCGTACCGGAGCCAACCAGGCGTGGCCTGGCCTTCGTTCACCTCCGGGACCACCCCAGTGGTCTCGCCCGTCGAAGGGCGTACGAGGTCCTGCGCCGCGGTTTCCGCCTCACGCTCGATCGCCTGCTGCGGCAGGCTCACCGCGCCCAGGTCGCGTCCGGCCCGCAGCGCGCCGAGGCCGTGCGGGTTCTGCACGGTGTGCAGGAGTTCATGGGCGAGCAGTCGCTGCCCCTCCGCGGTGCCCGGGAGATAGGCGCCTTCGCCGAAGAAGATGTCCTGGCCGACCGCCACGGCATCCGCGCCCAGCAGCTCGGTGAGCGCGCCGGAATCCCGGTCGGTGTGCAGACGTACGCGACCGAAGTCGTGGCCGAGCTGTTCCTCGAGCTCCCTGCGCACTCCGAGGTCGAGGGGCTGCCCGGCGCCGCTGACCATGTCCTTCGGCTCGGGAGTACGGGACTTGCCGGCCCGCTCCTTGCGCTTGCGGCGGCGCTGCTCAGCGGTCTGGTCGGTCTGTGCGTCCTGGACCTGCGAGGTGCTCAACGCGTCACCTCCCCACGGCCCGAGAGCCCCGCGTGAACCGCACGCGCCAGTTCCTGGCCCAACCGGCGCGCGGAGAGACCCGCGGGCAGCGGTGGCAGGCCGGTGAGCGTGTCCAGATTCTGTCCGCCGTCCGCGGCGACCGGGACTCCTCGTTCGCGTACGAGACGGGTCAACTCCCGCTCGAACGAGGCGGACACGCGCTCCGGATCCACGCCGAAGCCGTCAAGCACCAGTTCGCCGACGTCCACCCGGATCGCGCGGGGCAGCCGCTGATCCGTCGCGTGCGCGCCCCGCTCTCCCGTCACACCCATCCGCGGACCTCCGAGGGAGTCAGCGAGCGTTCCAGCTTCACGTACTCGGTACGGGCCGCGGCGAGCATGTGACGCATCTGCAGCCGGTCGCCCTCCTCCGCGGCGAGGAACGCTCCCGACAGCGCGATGTTGCGGATCGAGCCGCCCGCGACGGTGAGCTGTGCGAGCAACTCGGGGTCGATGCCCTTCGTCGGCGCCTGCGGCGGCAGCACCCGGCGCCAGATCTCGGCACGCTCGTGCTCCGCGGGGAACGGGAAGTCGACGACGAAGCGGATACGGCGCATGAACGCCGTGTCCAGGGCCTTCTTCATATTGGTGGTGAGGATGGCCAGGCCCCGGTAGGCCTCCATGCGCATCAGCAGGTAGCTGACTTCGAGGTTGGCGTACCGGTCGTGGCTGTCCTTCACCTCGCTGCGCTTGCCGAAGAGGGCGTCCGCCTCGTCGAACAGCAGCAGGGCGCCGCCGCGTTCGGCCGCGTCGAAGACCTTGCGCAGGTTCTTCTCGGTCTCTCCGATGTACTTGCTGACGACCTGCGAGAGGTCGATGACGAACAGGTCGAGACCCAGTTCCCTCGCCATGACCTCGGCGGCCAGGGTCTTGCCCGTGCCGGACCCGCCCGCGAACAGGGCCGTGACGCCGAGTCCGCGGCGCAGAGTGGCGGCGAAGCCCCACTCCTGATGGACGGTCGCGCGTCGGCGCACATGCGCGACGATCTCGCGCAGGGTGCTGGTCTGCCGCTCGTGCAGCACCAGGTCGGGCCAGCCCGCCTCCGGTTCGATCCGCCGACCGAGACCGTCCATGCCGACACGGGCCTCGTCGAGCCCCGCCCGCCAGGCGAGCGAGGCGGTGTCCAGCTCGTCCTCGCGAGGCAGAGCCCGGCGCACGGCTTCGGCCGTGGCGCGTATGACGTGTGGAGGAAGCTGGAACTGCGCGACCAATGACCGCAGTTCGCCCTCGTCGATGTCGGGCACGTCGTCGAACGCATCGGTCCAGAGCCCGAGCTGTTCCTCGTCGCCGAGGTGCGGCACGTTCACGCGACGGCCGCGTGTCCGCTCGGTCGGCCGGGGGTCGGGACTGGATACGACGACGGGGACGGCGGCACCGGCCAGGAAAGCCTCCGTCGCCGCATGCTGGTCGCGGTCCAGCTCGCCCACCTCGACCAGCAACGCGGCGGGCAGCAGGATCGCCTCGCGCTGCCACAGCCGGGCGAGGAGGTCGCGCTGCGCGGGGTCGGTGGGAATGTCCTCGGCGCCCATCGCGTACAGGCCGAGCCCGGAGCGCGCCGCCGCCGCGGCGGCGATGTCGGCCCGGCTGCGCAGGTCCCCTCCGACGACCTCGACGAACAGCGGCGCGCCGGGCCGCGTCGTTGTCGTCCAGCCCGCGGTGACGTCGTCCACGGCGATGTCGTACGAGGGCGGCAGCCCCTCCGGGACGGGATTGCGCCGCAGTTGGCCGTGCAGTCGGGTGTCCAGATACGGGGAGCCGAGCAGGAAGTGCAGGATCCGCTCGTCGAGCCGCAGCCGGGACCGGGTGAGCCGTGTCTCGTCCGCAAGGTCGATCATCCGCCACCTGCGCAGCGGCGCGACCGGGGTCAGAGCGCTCCAGTGCGCTTCGTCGAGTGCGGCGAGCGCCAGCGAGAAGGTGGGGTACGCCCGCTCGGGATCCCCGCAGGCGGCGGCGCAGCGCGTGGCCGTGGTGGGGTCCAACTCGTAGGCGGCGGTGAGCAGTACGAGGTCCCGCTCGAAGGGAGTGAGGCCGAAGCAGGAGGTGAGGGCGTCGAGGGGCGCAAGGTCCGGTCCTGTGACCACCGAACGTGCGGGGACGGGGGCGGGGGCGGTGTCGCGCGGCCGGCTCCGGCCGGAGCGGGTCTCGGCGGTGAGATCGGTGGGGGACTCGCCGTCGGGACCGGCTCCGGCCTCCGCTCCCGCCCCGGCTCCCGTTGCGTCGCCGACTCCGACCCTGGCCTCGATCCCGGAGCCCGCTCCGGCTCCGGCATCGGCTTCGGCCCCGTCATCGGCGTTCGGCGCGCCTCCCGGTGCGGCGGCCCGTGTCGCACGGGCCGCGTGCTCGTCGACCAGGGTGAGGACGCGTCCAACCTCCGTGAGCAGCGTCAACCCGTCTCCCGCCGCGTCCGTCCTTCGCGTATTCATGTCCTCACCTGCCCCCACTCGCTCGCACCGGACCTCAGCGCTCTTCGCCCTCGGCGCTGCCCGGCTCGGTGGCGGGAGCGTCCGGGGCGGTGCGCCTGGCGGTGCCGGCGGTCGATTTGCGGGCGCGGGCGGGTGCCTTGGCGGCGGCCTTCGCGGGCCTCTTGGCCACGGTCTTCGTGACAGTCTTCGTGCCCGCCCTGGTGCCGGGCCTACTGCCGCTCTCGGTGCGGGCCCCGGCGTCAGGCTCCGTTTCGGGATCCGCGCCGGCCTTCCCGGACGTCCGGTCGGCGTCGTCCCCGGCCGGCGCGGCCCCGGCGGCCGGGCCGGGAGGCACCGGCGCACCAGGAGCGCCGAAGGGCAGCACCCGAACTGTGCTCCGCTCCACCGGCTGCGCCTGCAGCGGCGTCCCACGGCCCTCGATGAGGACCAGCGCCGCCTGATAGGTCACTGACAGTGTGTACGGCGTCTGGTTGAGCATGCCCCACAGCTTCGACGTCTCGTCGATGTCCATGACCGTCGGCACGAAGCGCACACGCTGCTCGGCGCCGACCAGGTCGCTCCCCGCCAAGTAGGGCCGCTCCCCGGCCTGTTCGATGATGTCGCGAGGAAGCACGGGGATCTCGTGGAGCGTTCGCACCACGCTGCCGATGAGCCGCTGCCCGACCAGTTCCGTCTCCTCGCCGTACGCGCTGATCACGAAGTTGAGATCGAGGGCCGCGGCCGGGCGCTTGAGTAACTTGCCGTCCGGCGCGCGAGTGGCCAGATCGTTGTTGCGTTGTGAGGTGTTGGGCGTCGTCTGGTACAGGAAGACCGTGATGGTGGGCTCGGCCGGCGGATCGGCGGGCGGCTTGCGCGTCTCGACCTTGACGGCCATGTCGATCTCGGGCTGAAGGTTGGCCTCGATCAGCAGGGCAAGGGCCTGGGTGACGTGGGCGATGGCGAGTGCGTTGCTCATGGCGTCAGTTCCTCAGTCCCTGATCCGTGGTTCCTGATTCCGCGGTCGCTGATCCGGAGATGCCCGGCCCCCCGGCGCGCCGCCCGGCCGTCCTCGCGTCGCTCATTCGCGCCCCCGCACCAGGTACTCCTCCAGGCTCACGGTCGCCGCGGCCCGCCGGGCCGTGCGCGTCCGGCCCCGGTCGTCGCCCGAAGGCGAAGGGGCCGCCGTCACCTCAAGACGGCCGATCTGCACGTGCACCACCTGCTCGGTGCCGCGCCCCGACCTCCTGCCCGCCGTCTGCCGCACGGCATCCCGCACCGCAGCCGTATCCGCCGCACTGGGCCGCAGGGGCGCGGATCCGGTCGCGGAAGCGGTGCCCGTACCCGGAGGAACGGGCAAGGGTGCCACGCTCCGGGACTCGGGTACGTCCGCGCGGGCGCGTGCGGCCCGGCGCCCCGCCTCGGGCACGGACCCGGTCCTGGGTGTCGGTGTGACGGCTGGCCGCAGCAGCGGCGCCGTCGGGATCTCCCGCTCCGTCGTGTGGGAGACGGGGCGTGCGGGCGGTGCCACGGGATCGGTGCGTACGACGGTCAGCTCCCGGTCCGTGTGCGAGTGGACCTCGCGGGAAGCCGGTGGCTTCGCGAGCTCGTCCCGGTCGGCCGGTCCGTGGGGCGCGGCCGGCCACGGGGACACCCGGGTCTCCGGCTCCCCGGCGTGGACCGCCTCGACCCGTTCGAAGGGTTCGGCGAGGCGGGGCCGTACGCGCACCACGCCGGGGCGCGGTGCGATGCCCGGCGCGTGGCGGGCGAGCAGCCGGTCGAGGTGGTCGGGGGCAGCGGCGTTCTCGGGTGCGCGCCCGGAGTATTCAGACATCCGCACACAGCTCCAGGTAGTAGCGGCGCCGCAGCGGGCTGAGCGCCAGGATCTCGGGCTCGCTCCACCCGTACGCGGCGGCGAGCAGATGGACGTCGAGCAACAACTCCCTTGCCCAGGCGTCCAGCTCTGTCCACAGGTAGGAGGCGATGTCCAGTTCGGCGCGGGTCGCCGCGCCGCAGTCGGGGCAGGTGACACCGATCGTCACATCCGCCCCTGGATCGGCGGCCTCAGCGGCATCGGCGATCCGCCGCTGTACGGACGCCGGTAGCAGATCGGCCAAGGACGTTCCCCGCACGGAGGTACCCGAGCCACCGGGCACGCCCTGACCGGCGGGTACGCCTTCCCCGGCCCGAACCTTGCCTCCGGCATCACCGTCCGTTCCGGCGCGCGCGCCGGTCCCGGCATCCACGTCCGTCCCGGCCCGCGCGTCCTCCCCGTCGCGTACGACCGAGACGACACAACGGTCGAGCAGGGCTCCCCGGGCGTCGGCGTGCCGGGCCGCGACCATGACGTCGGCGGCGGTCGGCACCCGGAACTCGACCACCCAGCCGTCCTCGACGATCCGCAGGGGCGACGCGTCGGGCGCGGGCATCGACCGGGCGAACTTCCCCGCGTCCAGGTCGAATTCCATGTCCGTCCCGCACGACCCGCACTCCAGACGCACCTGCATCCTCTCGCCGAACAGGTCCCGGCGCAGTGCGAACAGATCGGCCTCGCGCGCACCCACCGGCAACGACAGCAGTGCCTCGCCGTCGCCGCCGGTCTCCGGGCGTGCCGCCTGGTGCAGCAGCAGGGCACGGCCGTCGAAGGACCGGTGGAGGCCGGCCTCCCAGGTGGTAAGGAGCTCGGTGGTCCGAGCGATCGCCATGTGCGTCCCCGTTCCTCCCGACCGCGCGACTCGCTCCTCGCGTGGACCGGGCGTTCAACGTGCTTGCGGTCAGGCAGGATTGAGGAAGGACGGCTCCTCGGGCTCCGGTACCTCGTAGTCCCGTTCCCAGCCCTCGCATTCGAGCTTCAGGCTCTGGATCGCCACCGCGTTGGCGTTCGCGTCCAGCTCGCCCAGTACCTGGTACTCGCTCGGCCAGGTCCGGTAGAGCTTGTGCGAGACGGCCACCTGGCCGGCCTCGTTGAGCACCTGGATGACGATGTCCTTGCGGAAGTCCGCGAGCGACACCTCGGAGCCGAGTCCCGCGCCGACCTGCCAGACCTTGTTGGCCCAGCGGTCGAACTCGGGGTCGTGCGTCACACCGCGCTCCAGCGTGATGCCCTCGAACTCGGAGCGTCCCGGCGATTTGCGCGGTGAGCTCGGATCGCCTCCGTGCCGGTGCTTGACGACCTCGGTGGTCCGCTTGAGCGGACTGACCTTGCTGATGCCCGCGACCGTACGACCGTCCCACAGGACCAGGAACTTGAAGTTCTTGTACGGATCGAAACGATGGGCGTTGACCGTGAACTCAGCCATCGAATTTCCTCGGAATTCCTAGAGCTCGAACTGCCCGGACGTCTGCTGGACCTTGACGATCACGAACTCGGCGGGCCTGACCGGTGCGATGCCGACCAGGACGTTCACCACGCCGTTCGCGATGTCCTCGTCCGTCGTGGTGTCCTTGTCGCACTTGACGAAGTACGACTCGCGCGGCGTGTTGCCCTTGAAGGCCCCCTGACGGAACAGCGTGTGCAGATACGAGGAGGCGCTGAGGCGGATCTGCTGCCACAGGTTCTCGTCGTTCGGCTCGAACACGACCCATTGCAGTCCGCGTTGCAGACTCTCCTCCACATGCAGGGCGAGCCGCCGGACCGGCACGTACTTCCACTCGCTCGCCATGCCTTCGGAGCCCTCCAGCGTGCGCGCCCCCCACACCAGCGGGCCCACCATCGGGAAGGTGCGCAGGCAGTTCACGCCCAGAGGATTGAGCAGCCCGTTCTCACGGTCGGTCAGCTGGACCGTCAGAGAGCGCACGCCTGCGAGGCGCGCCTCCGTCCCGGCCGGGGCCTTCCACACCCCGCGTTCCGCGTCCGTACGGGCGAACACGCCTGCCACCGCGCCCGACGGCGGAAAGGAGCGGAGCCGCCCGGTCAGCGGGTCGGTGAGCTGCAGATGAGGGAAGTACAGTCCGGCGTGGTTGCCGCGCACCGCGTCGAACGCAGACAGGCCCGCGCGCGCGCCGTCCACGCTGCCCCAGCTGCCGGGTGCATCGACCAGGAGGAAGATGCGCTGCTGCTCGCACAGGCGCTGCGCCGCCGAGACGACCGTGACCATGTCGTCGGTCGACTCGTACGCCGCGAGCTCCGGCAGAGCCAGCAGATTGACATCGGCGACGTCGCGCAGCGCCTGGATGCCGGTCTTGTCCGTCTCGCTGCCGATCAGGTCGCGCGGGCCGGGCGCCTCACCGTCCTCACCGCCGCCCAGGGGGAACACGGGCGGATTGACCGAAGCCTCCAGTCCCAGGTCGTTGGCGCACTCGCCGACGAAGCGGACGACGTCCGCAGGGTCGGTGGAGCCCGCGACGACCTGAAGACGCCGGCCGAACGCGGTCACCTCGGCGCCCGCGAAGGCATGCCTGCCCGGAGCGTCGGGCAGGGCGCGCAGCTTGCGTTCGAGAAGGAGCGCCAGCTCGGTGACGGTGCACGGAGCCTCGCCGTCGCGATCCGGGTCGTACAGCGTGAATTCGCGCTCGACGTCGCCGATCTTCACCGTCAAGTCGACCGTGAGAGTGGGGAGGTCATGTCCGAACGGCTTGGACACCGTGCCCGACGGGTCGGGTCGGCCCTCGCCGACGACATCCACACGGATCAGTCGTGAGGCGGTGTTGACCGCGGTCGGAACGTAACGACCACCGGCCGGATCCAGGGAGAGGCCGGTGAAGGATTCGCGGGCCTCGCCCCTGGCGTCGTACACCCGCAGATTGAACGTCTCGTCCGGTTGCGGTGTGTCGTAGTCGACGGCGACACGCAGGCCGTTGCCCCATACGCCGGGCTCCTTGGCGTGCACCTTGAGGGCCGCGCACTCGCTGTGCCCCTCGGTGGAGTCGAGAGTCAGGCAGGCGGCCTTGCCGGTGGCCGCCTTCGCGACGCGCACGATCACGGCGATGGTGCCGCCATTGCCGAAGAACTGGTGCACCGCGTAGCCGACGGCGCTCTGTGCGCTCAACCCGCCGAAGCGGCGCTCGAACTCGGTGAAGCTCGTGATCCGCACCGGCTCGTTGAGCGGACCGCGCCGTGTGTGACCGACGAAGGCGGTCGCCGAGGTGGTCACGGCCGAGATGGTGCGGGCACTGCTGGGAAGCTCTTCGACGTAGACGCCGGGATAAGTCGGCTTGGCAGCGCTCGCTGCATTCGTCGGCATTCCCCCTCCTATCCCTTCTCAGGCACCGGGTGAAGACGCCAGGAGACGTACAGAGGAAGACGGTTCGTCAGCGGGTCCCACCCGCTACGGCATGCGCGATCGCTCGGGCCCCGTGGTCACCGGACCCCTCGGTCGCACGCGCTTCATCAGTTTCCCCCGTCAGTACCCGGGCGGTTGGCCGTCCGGGGCAAGCAGTCCGCTTGTGACTCCTGATGCATAGGTGCTCACTCCACTCTGAAGCTGGGAGAGTTGAGAGGGCAAGGTCTGTTCGGGTCACCTCGGGGGGAGGTCCTGTGAAGTGGATGTTCACGGAGTGCGTACTTCGCTTCCGCCCGAATCCACGACGCCCGGAGATCGGCGCACCCGACTCCTCGCCCGTGCCCACGCCGACGGTCACCGCCAAAACCCGACTGACGTCGCGGCCCAACTCCTTTATCGTCGACCTGATTCCTGACGAAGACCTCGTTCGGCCAGGGCGAGGGGCCATGACGTGGAGGACAACTGTGCGCTACCGCGAGCTGGGACGCAGCGGAATGTCCGTTTCCGAGATCGGATACGGCGCCTGGGGTATCGGTGAGTCCAGCTGGGTGGGTGCCACGGAGGACGATTCCGTACGCGCCCTGCATCGCGCCGTCGACCTCGGGGTGAACTTCATCGACACCGCCCGCGGCTACGGCGAGAGCGAACGGATCATCGGCCGGGTCGTCCGCGAGCGGGCCGGTGGAGAGGTGTTCGTCGCGACCAAGGTGCCGCCGAAGAACGGAATGTGGCCCGCGCCCGAAGGGCTGGACCCGGCCGCGGCGTTCCCGGGTGAGCACATCCGCGACAGCCTGGAGACCAGCCTCCGGGTGAGCGGCCTGGACCATTTCGACGTGTTGCAGTTCCACGTATGGAGCGACGACTGGGTCGGCCGCGGCGACTGGCTGGAGACCATCGCCGAACTGAAACAGGCGGGAAAGATCCGTTCCTTCGGCGTCTCCGTCAACGACCACCAGCCCGAGAGCGCGCTGGCACTTGTCCGCAGTGGTGCCGTGGACAGCGTGCAGGTCATCTACAACATCTTCGACCAGGCGCCCGCCGAGGAGCTGCTGCCGACCTGTGCGGAGCACGGTGTCGGTGTCATCGTGCGGGTGGCGCTGGACGAGGGCGGGCTGACCGGCCGGATCAACGCCGGGACGACGTTCCCCGAGGGCGACTGGCGCAACCGGTACTTCCGCGACGACCGCCCGGCACAGGTCGGACAGCGGGCGGCCGCGATCGTCGCCGACCTCGGCATCACCCTCGACGAGCTCGCTGAGCACGCGCTGCGGTTCGTACTGAGTTCGACGGCGGTCTCCACCGTCATCCCCGGTATGCGCACGGTTCGCAACGTCGAACGCAACACGACCCTGAGCGACGGGCGTCCGCTCACCGCCGACCAGCTCGCCGTGCTGGCCAAGCACCGGTGGCAGCGCAACTTCTACTCCTGACCCCGGGGAACCGCCGGCCACCCCTACCCCTCATACTCCAGAGCTACGCGGAAGGGTCACCCTCCGGCGGGACGCCGGCCACGAGGCGTGATGCATAACTTCGGTACCGGAAGCACGAGAGATTTCTGGTACGGAAGGAACCATCTGCCATGGCGTCCCGCCCCCGCAGCAACCGCCTGCGTCGCGTCCTGCTCGCCGCACTCGTCGTCGCCTCGGTGGTCGTTCCGGTGTCCGGCACGGCCGGGTCCGCCGGGGTACCGGCGCCCGCCCCGACTGTCCGGGGCCCGCTGCGCTCGGCCGCCCCGGCCGCCCTCGCCGAGCGGTACGCCGCGACCCGCGCCGACATCGGGGCGGCCGCGCGGGCGGCCGACAGACACGGCGACCGGAAACGCGCCGACGCGCTGCGCGTCATGGCAGAACCCGGGCGCCACCTCCTGTCCTTCGACGGCCGGGACGGCGGCCGCACCGTCGAGGTCGTCGGTGACCTGTCCCGGGCCGATCGCATCGCCGTGCTGGTCCCGGGCGCGGGGACCGGTGTCGACAACTACTGGCGTCTGAAAGGCGGTGCCGACGCGTTGCGGAGGGAGCTGGGCGACCGCTCCGCAGTCATCGCCTGGCTCGGCTACGAGACACCGGCCACGGTGAGTCCGGCCGCGGCGACGTCGCTTCGGGCCGACGAAGCGGCACCCCGACTGCGCGCATTTCTGGGCGAGTTGAAAGAACTCAAGCCGACCGCTCGGACCGCCCTGCTGTGCCACTCGTACGGCTCCGTCGTCTGCGCACGGGCAGCGGCCGGACTTCAGGTCACGGACATCGTCCTGTATGGCAGCCCCGGCGTCGGGGCCGACGACGTGACGGGGCTGCACACTCCGGCCGCCGTCTGGGCCGGCCGGGGGAGCGACGACTGGATCGCCGACGTGCCGCACCTACGGCTGCGACTCCCCACCGTGGACGTGGGTTTCGGTGCGGACCCGATGTCCGAGGACTTCGGAGCCCACACCTTCGACGCGGGCTCCTGTGGCCACAGCGACTATCTGAAGCCGGGTTCCTCGTCCCTGAGGAACATCGCCCGGATCGTGGACGGACGGGCCCCGGGTGCTTCTCATGCCTGATCGACGCGATGCGGCACGCGCCGGGGCCGAGATGCCGCATTCCGCCCAAATCCTGGAGGACAACTCATGACGACCCAAAGTGCTTTGATCACCGTTTGCCAATTGATCACCCGTCTGAACATCGCGATGTTGCTCGCCGTCGAACCCGGCGTGTCCCGAACGAGAGGCTCTGGGCCGCCGCATCCGTCACGTGCGGATTCGTCCCCGCCGCCCCGATTCGCCGCCACCCCGTGATTCGCGTTCTTTCAGGCCGATTTCAGCTGCTGTGGCCCTCGCCCCGAGTGGTACGTCTCAGGTCTGACTTGCCGGTCGATCTGCTCCTGAAGAAGGATGGGATCACAGCGCATCCGATGATGCGATAGAAGGCCGATCGCGTGCGGTGCCGCTCGGCAGCAGCACGCGTACATCCCACAGGCTGAAAGGTGTTCGATGAGTGGCAGGCCGACAGGCCACCGGAATCCCTCGGGCCTCCGGACCGGCGGCCGTCGGTGCTCCGGGCTGCGTGTGACATCGGTCGCGCTCACGCTGCGCTGGGCGTCCTCGCGTTGGCACTTCGTGGAAGAAGAAGTGGCGGGGCTGCGGCCGGTGGTGAGGCCGGGCGCCGTCTGTCTCGACATCGGGGCCGAGTACGGCCTCTACACCTGGAGCCTCTCCGCGCTGGCCGGACCGGCGGGGAAGGTGCACTGCGTCGAACCGCTGCACGGCCCCGCGCAATGGCTGAGAGTCGCGGCAGCCACTCTGGGCTGTGACAACGTCACCGTGCACCGCATGGCCCTCGGCGAGCGGGCGCACGAAGGCACGATGAGCCTGCCCCGGCGCCGGTTGCTGCCCGTCCATGGGCGTGCCTATCTCACTGAGGGCGCCTCAGGGCCCGGCCCCAACACGGAGTTCGCCACCTCCCGTCCGGTGACCACACCCGTGCGGACGGTGGACGGGCTGTGTCACCACATGGGCCTGGACCGGGTCGACTTCATCAAGGCCGATGTCGAAGGGGCGGAGGCGGCCGTGCTGTCGGGCGCCCGACGCACACTGCTGCGCCACCGGCCCGCCCTCCTGCTGGAGATCGAGGACCGTCACCTGGAGAAGTACGCCATGACGCCGGACGAGCTCGTCGGCCGGCTCGACGCTCTCGGCTACGACATGTACCGCTGGTGGAACCGGGGTTGGACGCGCGTGACCGACGTGACAGAAGACTGCCGCAACTACCTCTTCTCGGCTCGCTCGACCCCATCCAGCTGAAGGATCAGACACATTCATGGGTTCCACCCTCGTCATCACCAATGACTTCCCGCCGCGCCAGGGCGGCATAGAGACGTTCGTCCACGCCATGACCACCCGAATACCCGACGACGACGTAGTGGTCTACACCTCGCGCGAGCCGGGCGACTCCGCGTACGACGCGGCTCTCCCGTTTCCCGTCGTACGCGACTCCAGCGGCATGCTGCTGCCGACCGGGCGGGTCACCCGCAGGGCCGTCGAGATCGCCTCGGCGCATGGGTGCGACCGGGTCTGGTTCGGGGCCGCCGCGCCGCTGGCCCTGATGGCGCCGGCCCTGCGCCGCAGCGGTATCCGGCGCATGGTCGCGACCACCCATGGCCATGAGATCTGGTGGGCCAGGACACCTGGTGCGCGGCGGATGATGCGCCGTATCGGCGAGGGTGTGGACGTCGTCACGTACCTCGGCCAGTACACACGCGCCCGGATCGAGCCCGCTCTCGGCCCACGTGCCCGGATGAGCCGCCTGGTGCCGGGGGTGAACGCGGACGTGTACCGGCCCGACGCCGATGCCGGACTCGACCTGCGGACCGAACTCGGCCTGCACGGCGAACGCGTGATCCTGTGCGTGGCCAGGCTGGTCCCGCGCAAGGGCCAGGACATGCTGATCCGGGCCCTGCCGCTGATCCGGCGGGAGGTGCCCGACGCGGTGCTGGTGGTGGTCGGTCGGGGGCCGGACGAGGCCCGGCTGCGCAAAATGGCGGGACGCCTGGACGGGAGTGCGGTCCGCTTCGTGGGCGGGAAGTCGCACACCGAGACGCCGGCCTATTACGCGGCGGCGGACGTCTTCGCGATGCCGTGCCGTACCCGGAAGGCCGGTCTGGAGGCGGAGGGGCTGGGGATCGTGTTCCTGGAGGCGGCGGCGACCGGTCTGCCGGTGGTCGTCGGCGACTCGGGCGGAGCCCCGGACACGGTGCTCGACGGCCGCACCGGTCAGGTCGTGGACGGCACCGACGTCGCGGCCGTCGCCGGCGCGCTGACCCGGATACTGCTCGATGGGGAGCTGGCGGCCGAGATGGGCGCCGCAGGCCGTGAGTGGGCCCGGGAGTCCTGGTCCTGGGACGCGTCGGCCCGCCATCTGACGCAGTTGCTGAATCCCGAGAGCGTCCCGGCGGTCGCGCCGCAGGAGTAGGTCCGGCGACGGCGGGAGAGCCATGAGAGCGAAGGTGACGCGGGCCCGGACCCCACACCGGCCACGAAGTCCGGGCCCCGCGTCGCCCCTTGGCCTGTTCCTCCCGCGCGGCGCGGGTCGTTCGAGGCAGCGGGCTTCCCGCGGTGGTGATCGTTCGGCGTGCAGGGGAGCCACCCTTGTCGCGGCGCACGCCGAGTCCGCGGCCGAACTCAGCGGGAACGTGCTGGGGCCACCGCTGTCGGGCGAGGGCGGCGACGCGGTTCTGCTCGACACCCTCGACGCGTGCTTCGCCGCGAACGGTTCGACCGCAGAGGTGGCGCGGCGGCTCCACTGCCACCGCAACACCGTGCTGTACCGGATCGCACGCATCGCGGAGCTGACAGGCCGCTCCCCGACGCGGCCGGTCGACGCCGCCGAGCTCTCTGTCGCCCTGCGGGCACGGCGGGTCGCGGGCGAGAGGCGGTAGTGCTGTGACCGGAAAGGTTCACCGGCTCGCCGCACCCGGCAGGGGCATCGGCGTCCGCTCCTTGACTGCGACGACCGCGGGCGCGGTGCCGAACGGAACACGGGGTCTGCGACTCACCCGCTCCGTCGGCACCCAGATGTCAGGAACGAGGCGCGCGGGACTGATCGTCGCGGGCCGCGTTCCGCTCCTTGATGCGCGCCGATTCCTTCCGGACCTCGGCCTGGGTGGCGCGTTCCTGCTGCAGCCAGTCGGGGCTTTCCTTCTTCAGCGCTTCGATCTGCTCCGTGGTGAGGGCGTCCGTGACTCCGCCACGGGCGAGCCCCGAGATGGAGACGCCGAGCTTCGCCGCGACCACCGGCCGGGGGTGCGGGCCGTTGCGTCGCAGCTCCTGCAGCCACTCGGGCGGATCGGACTGCAGCGCGTTCAGCTCGGTGCGTGAGATGACACCCTCCTGGAACTCGGCGGGGGTGGCCTCTAGGTACACATCCAGCTTCTTCGCCGCGGTCGCGGGCTTCATTGTCTGGGTGGTCTTGTGCGACGTCATGATGTCAAGGGTATCGAGCATGTGCGCCACCGCTGACCAGGGCCGGTAACCTGGCGGAGTGACAAGCTCGGAAGAAACCCCGTCGTTCCGGCTCGCGTACGTACCGGGAGTGACCCCCACCAAGTGGGTGCGGATCTGGAACGAGCGGCTGCCCGACGTTCCGCTGACCCTCGTCGGGGTGTCGGCCGCCGAGGCGTCCGACGTGTTGCGGGACCGGGGCGCCGACGCCGGACTGGTGCGGCTGCCCATCGACCGGACGGGCCTCAGCGCGATCCCGCTCTACACCGAGACGACGGTCGTCGTGATCCCGAAGGACCATGTCATCGCGGCGGTCGACGAGGTCTGTGCCGGGGATCTCGCCGATGACATCGTGCTGCATCCGCTCGACGACACCCTCGAATGGGAGCACCGGCCGGGGCGCCCCGCGATCGAGCGCCCCGCCACGACGGCGGACGCCGTCGCGCTGGTGGCGGCAGGGGTGGGCGTCCTCGTCGTCCCGCAGTCGCTCGCCCGCCTGCACCACCGCAAGGACCTCACCTACCGGCCGGTCTCGGACGCCCCCGAGTCGCATGTGGCGCTGTCGTGGCCGGAGGACGAGACCACCGACCTGGTGGAGGACTTCATCGGGATCGTTCGCGGGCGGACCGTGAACAGTTCGCGGGGGCGTCCCAAGGCCCCGGTGCAGCCGGAGAGCAAGCGCTCCGGGTCGGGCGGCGCGCGACGCAAGCCCGCGGCCGCAAAGGAGGCCGGGAAGAGCACGCGGAGCGGTTCCGGCGGTCGCACCGCGCGGAGCGGCTCCGGCGGCCCCAAGGGCGGCAAGCGCGGAAAGCCGCGCCGCCGCTCGTAACCGGGCCCCGCATCACCCAGCGGCACCCGCCGCACCGCGGTCGTCACCGCTCGATCCGGGCGGCCCGGCCCCGGGGCTCAGCCCCTGCGTCGCACCTTCGGCGCCGGAACGAGACGGACGGCACCGTTGAGCAGGTGATCGATCAGGTCGCGCGAGGGCTTGTCCGTGAGATCGGTGAGCAGCCGGGCCAGGATGTTGAGCAGAAACGGCGACCCCATGACGTAGCGGTTGAGGACCGGCTGGAATCCCGAACGGCTGAAGACGAGGTCGGCGGCGGTGTTCCCGAGACGGTAGTAGCGCCCCCAGCGGCGGTTCATCTCGACCGGGTAGCGGTGCAGCACCTGTTCCCGCCTCGGCCCCCGGGGCAGAGCGAGGGCGAGCGTGGCGGTCTCGGCCGCGACCTCGCCGGCCTCCATGGCCTGGGCGATCCCCTCGCCGTTCCAGGGGCTGATCATGCCTCCGGAGTCGCCGACGAGGAGGAGCCCGCGAGTGTAGAGGGGATGGCGGTTGAAGCCCAGCGGAAGAGCCGCGCTGCGGACGGGACCCTCCGCGTTCTCCTCGCGCAGCCCCCACGCGTGCGGGGTGCGGGCCAGCCATTCGTCCAACGTGGCCCGCAGGTCGGCCTTTCCGTGCCGCCGGTGAGGCAGCGCCCCCAGACCGACGTTGACGCGGCCGTCGCCCATGGGGAAGATCCAGCCGTATCCGGGCAGGAAGTGATCGCTGCCCGGGAAGCGGAGGTCGGCCCACAGCTCCAGATACTCCTCCCGCGAACGCTCCGGGCTGCGGTAGTAACGGCGGGCGGCCGTCGCGATCTGCCTGCTCGTGTCCCGCTGCAGGCCCATCGCGAGTGCGAGGCGGGCGGAGGCGCCGTCGGCGGCGATGACGATCGGCGCGTGGAACGTCAACGGCTCCTTCGTCCCGGTCGTGGCGGTGACACCCGTGATGCGGCCGGCACGGTCGGTCACGGGCTCGGTCACCTTCACGCCGCTGCGCAGCCGGGCTCCGGCGGCGACGGCGTGCCGGGCCAGGATGTCGTCGAAGTCGTGCCGGCTCCGCGAGAGCCCGAAATCCGGGTAGCGCCCGAGCGCGGGCCAGTCGATGTGCACCTGATGGTCCCCGGCCACCCATCGCATACCGCGTGAACGCGTCCACCCGGGAGCCTTGATGTCGACGCCCATTCTGATGAGCTGGTGCACCGCGCGTGGTGTCAAGCCGTCCCCGCACACCTTCTCCCGGGGGAAGTGGGACTTCTCCAGCAGCAGGACGTCGACGCCCGCCCTGGCGAGGTGGAAGGCCGCGGCCGAGCCCGCGGGACCCGCTCCCACCACGATCACCTGGGCCTCCTCGTCCGGGCCGTGGACGGTCCGATCGTCCGACGGGGACCGGTCTGGCGTCGTTTCCCGCATGGGGAACCCCTTCCTGTTCCTGGGACAGCCGGTGCCGTACCGAGGACGGCAGCCCTGTGCATCATCATCGATCAAGGAGCGCCGGTACGGAACCCGCTCCGGATGTCCGGCAACGCCTGACATGGCGTCAACCATCGTGCGGACAAACGACTCCCGGGGGTGGACGCGCCGGGCGCACGCCCCGGTCCGACGTCGGCTCACCCGGACGAACGGGCCGACGGCGGACGGCCGCGTCGCGACCCGGCCGGGCCGCGCGCCGGTCACGCGCCGGCCGGCCACGGACTTCCGGATGTCCGGCCCGTGGGAAGCGTGGCGCGCCGGACTTAAGATACGACAAGGCTGAAAACGCGACAATTTACCCATGTTGACTAGTCGCTCGGGTGAAGAGACACTCTGATGGAGCGTCGTCCGGTGAGTCGAACGAGTCCTCAGGGTCTCGATGTGCCAGGGGAGACGCCGACGCTCTCTCCTCGGCCGACACCAATCCGGGGGAGCTGAGGGGAGTGCCTGGACGTCCACGACGCCGCGGTCGCCGAGGCGCGGATACTCGCGGGTCCCGCGAAACTGGCTCCTGGCCGGTGACGGAGAGACGCGAGAAGTCCGTCGCGCCCCACCGGCAACGCCAGAAAGCGCCGACCGGAGCCGGCACGAGGGTTTCCTTCGAACCGGATGATGTTCTCCGCACCCGCCACCCTGCGGTTTCCCGTAACGGCCCGGGGCGCCGGTCACCGGCCATCTCACCGCGCGCCGTGCCCGCACCGTGTGCCGTGTTGTGTTTTCGCGTCCGTGTCCCCGTCCGCACCGCGCGCCCGTGCGCCCGGTGAGGCGGTTGCCCCCCGGCGGTCGGGAGGCGAAGCGCGGCCCGGTGTGCGCGGTTGCGCGGGGGCGTGCTCAGTACGGCAGCGGCCGGCCGGACGGAGTACGCAGATCGAGGGGCGGAGGCCGCGAAGGCACCTGGGGACGTCGGACGATCTTGATGCGGCCCACTGCACCACCTCCTGACGGATAACCGTCATATGCCCGGCGGGTGGCCCCTTCAAGCGGACCTCTCCGGTCAACCGGCCGATTGCGCACCGGAGTTATGAAGCGGGGCGGCGGTGAGAGCGGACACGACGGCACGGACCATCCGGCGCTCCACCACCGCAGGCATGACACCGGACCCGGGGCAGGGCCCACGACCGGACGGCGACATGGGGACGGGCGAGATCGACCGAAGGCGCGGGAAGGCGCCATCTTCCCACCGCACCGGGACAGCGCGCACACGCGCTCGCTATCCTCCCGGCTATGGGTCCTTCGCCGGATGTCCGTACCGCAGAGGCGTGGAGAGCCTTCGGGACCCGGTTGCGTCAGTGGCGCAGGCGCGCCGGGCTCACCCAGGCCCAGGTGGGCGCCCGCGTCGGGTACGACCACACCGCCATCAGCAAACTGGAGCACGGCACCCGCAAGACCCCCCTGCCGCTCGCCCGCAGGCTGGACGACCTGCTGACGGCCGGAGGCGACCTCGTCGACGCCTGCGAGGCGGCGGAGACCCAAGGACCGGTCGGTACGGGCGAATCGGGCGAGGGCGCACCTCCCGCACCGGCCACCGCACCTCCCGCGCCGGCCACCGCTCGGACCGGACCGCTGCCCGGCGAGCCCCCGGGCGGCAACCTGCTCTCGACGCTGCCACCGGACACCGTCCTGCCCACGAGCCTGCCCACCTACGGTCTGGTGTGCCCGGTGCACGGCCGCGACGGCTGCGCCGTTCCCGCACGCGCCGATGTCATCGCGCTGCACTCGGCCTTCTGCGCCCTGGGCCCGGCCACCGTCTCGTGCCCGCCGCTGGACATCGATACCGTGCACGCCCTGACGGCGCTGCTCGCCGTCTGCCTGCGGGCCGACGAGGAGAGTGCCTGGCCCGGAGCGACCGCCGTGGTCGAGCGAACCCTGCACGCGATGCTCCGCTGGATGGCCCTGCCCGCCGCGCCGTACCAACTCCAACTCGCCCCGCTGGCGGCCGAGTACGCGCAGTCGGCCGGCTGCCTGAGGCTGCTCTGGGGCCGTAACGCCACAGCGATGGCCTGGCTCGACCGGTCGCTGGTCTGGGCGGGCATGGCCGGTCATGTCGGCACGGAGGTGGCCGCGCTCAGCGACATGAGCACACTGGCGCGGCTGGAGGGCGACGGACCCTCCGCCCTCTCCTACGGCGGCGCGATCCGGCAGGCGGCCGCCGGCCGGTACTGGGCGGGCGCCATGAGCGATCTCTACCAGGCGCGCGGGCACGCGGTACGGGGCGACGCACGGCAGACCCTGGGGCACATCGACCGTGCCTGGTCACAGATGGACCGGGTCGGTGAGCGGGACGAGACGGAGGCACCCTGGCTGTCCGTCGCCTCCGTGCGCCTGCGGGTGGAATCAGGCGCCGCCGGGGCGCTGCGGGACCTCGCCGCGGCGACCGGGGACCGCCGACTGGCGTTGCGCGCGGTCACGGCGGCCCGTACCGCGCTGGGTCTGCTCCCGCCGGGGATGCACTCGGCACGGATGCTGTTCCTGGTGCGGATGGCCGACGCCCACGCCTGCGCCCGGGACCCGCAGGCGGCAATCGACATCGCAGGACCCGTACTGGACACCACCGAGGTGACCGCGTCGACCCTCCTCGGCCAGGAACTGCGGGGTCTGCACGCCAGGTTGGCTGCCGGGCACGGCGGCCGGCCGGAGACCGACGAGTTCACCCGGCGGCTCGCGGCCGTCGTCCGTTGACACACCGGAGGCGGGACGTGTGCGTACACGCCCCGCCCGGTGCCTTCCTGATGCCTGATCAGACGGCGTTCAGCGTCACGTCGTCCACGACGAAGCTGGTCTGCAGATAGGCGTCCTCACTGCTGGTGAACGTGAGGGTGACCGTCTGGCCGGCCAGGTCGCCGACGTCGAAGGTCTTCTGGACGTAGGAGCCCGTGGCGTCCGCGTTGGAGTACGTCGCGAGCGTCTTGGTGCCCAGCTTGACGGTGAACTTGTCGTACGCGGTCGGGTCGCCCGCCGACTCGTCGGTGTCGGTGCGCAGGTAGAACGACAGCTTGTACGACGAGCAGCCCGTCGGAATGGTCAGCGACTGCGAGACGGTGTCGGAGTGCGTGGATCCCCAGCCGCCGAGCCAGGCCGTGTACGCGCCGCTGTGCGCGGGCTTCTCCGACGTCCGGTTGTTGATCACACCGTCCGTCTGGGTCCAGGGCGCGACGCCCTCCTCGAAGCCGCCGTTGGCGACGACCTGTCGGGGCCGGCAGGTGCCGCCGCCACCGACGACGAGCGAGTACGTGGTGGTGTGGGTGGCCGTGCCCGTTCCGGTCACTGTGAGGGTGTACGTACCCGGCGCGGTCCCGTTCCCGGCGGAGACGGTCATGGCCGACGACGCACCCGACTGCACGGAAGCCGGGGAGAACGAGACCGTGACACCGCTCGGCGCCCCCGAGGCGGACAGGTTCACGGTCTGCGCGGAGCCGCTGGTCGTCGCCGTCGACACGCTCGCGGTGACCGAGCCGCCTGGCTGGACGTCGCCGGACACCGGCTTCACCGCGACGGAGAAGTCATCGGCCGGGGCGGTGGTACCGACGGAGGTCTTCCACACCGTGTAGGCGACACCGTCGGCGCTGCGGTCGAGCGCGGTCGCGTTGATGTTGGCCGTGGTGTCGCAGGACTGGTGGTAGCAGGAGTCGTAGGACCTGCCCGCAGTGCCGCCCCACTTGGCGGCCTGCGCCGACGACTTGGTGTCGCCGGCCCCGGTGGCGTACCCCGAGGTGGGGATGCCGCCCTGCTGGAAGGAGTAGTCGTCGGAGCGGCCCTGGCCCTCGACGTTCTCCTCCGGCGCGAGGTTCAGCGAGTCCCAGTACTCCTTCATCGGAGCCGAGGCAGCCGAGTTGACGTTGTTGATGAAGTATCCGCCGTTGGGCGAGGCGACCATGTCGAAGTTGTAGTAGGCCTTGATGGTGCCGCGCTGGGCGGCGGTGAGCTGGCCGACGTAGTACTGGGAACCCTGGAGGCCCTGCTCCTCGCCGTTCCACCAGGCGAAGCGGACGTGCTTGGTCATCGTGGGGTTCCGCTGGGCCAGGGCGAGCGCGTTCTCCAGCAGGGTGGCGGAGCCCGAACCGTTGTCGTTGATGCCGGGGCCGGCCGCGACACCGTCCAGATGAGCGCCGAACATGACGGTCTGGTCGGACGGGCCGCCCGGCCAGTCGGCGATCAGGTTGTTGCCGCGGTAGGTGCAACTGGTGCAGGTCTGCTCGCTGACCGTGTAACCGGCGGCCTGCAGCTTGGCCTTCGCATAGGCGACCGAGGCCGTGTAACCAGCGCTGCCCGCCCGGCGGTTGCCGCCGTTCTGGGTGGCGATGGTGTTCAGCTGGGCCAGATGGGCCTGCACGTCGGCGACGCTGATGTCGGGTGCGCCGCCGCCCGGGTTGCCGCCGCCGTTGTCCACCGTCAGGGTGTACTGCGCGGTGTGGCTCTGCGTGCCGTCACCCTTCACCGTGAAGGTGTACGCGCCGGGCACGGCGTTCGACGACGCGGACACGGTCATCGTCGAGGACGCTCCGGACTGCACCGACGACGGGCTGAACGACGCGGTGACACCGCTGGGCAGACCGCTCGCCGTCAGGTTCACCGTCTGCGCGTTCCCGGAGCTGACCGCGGTCCGGACCGCGGCCGTCACCGAACTGCCCGGCTTCACCGAACCGGACGCCGGGTCCAGGGACATCGTGAAGTCGTTGTTGCCGCTGGACGTACACGTCGGGTCGCCGCTCTGGGCGGTGACGCTGATGGCGTCCCACGCGGCCTTGGTCCGGTCGAAGAGCACACAACTGGAGTCGAGGTTCTTGGCCGCGGTGAGCGTGGCCGTGCGGTAGCGCTTGTAGGTCATCCCGCTCGTCTTCAGCAGCATCCCGCCGTAGAAGACCTTGCCGGCGCTCTGGACGCCGACGCCGGTGACCGAGGAGCTGTTGCACGTCGGGCTGGACGGCTTGCCGCCGCCCGGGTTCGAACCCTCGGCCAGCAGATAGAACCAGTGGTTCAGCGGACCGGCCGCCGCATGCTCCTCGGTGTTGGGTATCGAGGAGCTGTAGCAGTTCGGGTCGCCGATCTGTCCCGGGTTGTACATGATCCGGATCGGCCCGTTGCCGACCAGGTTGATCTTCTCACCGACGGTGTAGTCGGGGTCGTCGTACGGGGCGGGCTCATTGGTGTACGCCTCGGTGAGGGCGCCCATGATGTCGCCGGTGGCCTCGCCCAGCCCGGACTCGTTGTTCGCGCCGCCCGGCGTGTACTGGTCGATGCCGTGGCCGAACTCGTGGCCCACCACGTCCATCGCGCCGATCCACTGGTTGGCGTTGTTGTGGCCGATGGAGACCGTGGAGCCGTCCCAGTAGGCGTTGACGTCGTTCAGCCCGACCTTGACGGGCCAGCTGCGGCCGTTGCCGTCGTGTCCGTTGCGGCCCAGCCAGTCCTTGAGCATGTTCCACTCGTGCTGCGCCGCCCACATGACGTCGACGCAGCCGGTCTCCTTGCTGGAGGCGTTGCCGGTGCCCCAGGAGTCGCTCGACTTGCTGAACACACTGCCGGTGCTGTAGTCGGCGCAGCTCAGACCGGGCCGGTTCGGGTCACGCAGTGAGTAGCTGCTGCCCGAGGCGGTGGTGTCGATGGCCAACGGGGAGGGACCGTTCCACTGGCTGTTGCCGGTACCCGCCTTGACGTCGTCGTAGCTGTCGAGCACCTTGCCGGTGCCCGCGTCGACGAAGACGTGCAGATGACTGGGCGCCTTGGCGGTGCGCCCGGTGAGCACCGTCTCCCAGGCCAGCCGGGACGTCCTGCCCATGGCGCGGACCACCAGACGGTGCGAATCGACTCGCTTGACCGAGGTGAGCTTCTTGCGTGAGGTGGTTTCGGCCGCCTTGACGGAAACGGTCGGTGTGGTCGGCACGTTGATCCGCCGGGACACGGCCGACTGGGTGCCGCGCACCCGCCCCTGGGAGTCCGCCACCACCACGGCGTCCCCGCCGACGACCGGCAGGCCGCGGTAGGTGCGCTGATACGCGACGGAGTACATGCCCTTGACCCAAGGGGTCACCATCTGCCGCTCGTAGCGCTCCTCGGGCCCCTTGGCCAGGGTGTCCAGACCGCTGGCCGCTGCCCGGTCGGCCGCCGACACCGCGGCCGAGAGAGCGGTCGGGGCGGGTGGAGACGGTTCGGCGGAAGCCGACTGGCCGCTGGTGACAACGAGCATTCCGGCGAGGACGGCCAGGGTCGTCCCGGCCGTCATCGGTCTGCGTTTCATCGAGGCTCCTTGAGTCGGGGGGCCTCGATCACGGGCGTCGGCATACGGCGACA
Source organism: Streptomyces sp. NPDC104309 (assembly GCF_055584025.1). NCBI lineage: Bacteria > Bacillati > Actinomycetota > Actinomycetes > Kitasatosporales > Streptomycetaceae > Streptomyces > Streptomyces sp. NPDC104309. The sequence goes on from NZ_JBVJMV010000020.1 coordinate 99,366, forward strand.
CACCTGCTTCGGCCGTTGAAGACAGGTCCCGTCGCCCGCGTCGCCGTCGTCCGTGATCGAGCGACCGAACACTCACATGCCGCCATGGCCGCGTCAACGAACTGCGAGTCGTGCCAACGGACTTGGCAAGTTTGGTCAAGCGGCGGTGGTGGGATCGCACAACGGCTTCGGAGGGCGGAGCGCTTATTCCAGACCGGAGATCGTGAACACCGTACGCGCGGTCCGGCGGTCGATACGGTCGGCCAGTTGCCGCAGAGCCGTCACCCCGCACCGCAATGTCCCGCGCTTCACGCAGCCTCGCGCGTCCTCGTCCAGCTGGTGCCACAGTGCCGGATTGGCCAACAACACCTGGAAGTCGAGCTCGACTCGGCGGCCGTCCGCGTCACGGAGCACCAGGCGCTGGGAGACGCCGTCCGACCAGTGCACCGACACCAGCCGGTCGGTGCGCACGATGTGTTCGCGCACCAGACCCCGGCGGGAGAACCACCCCGCACCCGCACGGATCCGCGGCGGCATCAGCACCACGAACAGCAGGGCGGCCAAGCTCGTCCACAACAGTGCGCGCGGCCAGGTGAAGCGACCGGCCGTCACATCGACGGCCAGGAGCAGGCCGAGGAGCGTCACGGTGCAGCGGACCGCGAATCGCAGGTCCCCGGCCCAGCCGTGGTCGTGCGCGATCGTGTCGCCGGGAGGCCGCGTTCGACCGGTGTGACGGCCGGGCACGGCCCGGATGTTACGTCGTTCCATGACAGCGACGTTATGGAAGCCGGCCGGTCCGTCGGCATCTGTTGATGAACCGCTGACGCCCCGGCCGCCGGTCCTGACGGCTGCTTGACGGTCGGTGCCGCGCCTCAGTCCTGTTCGTTGTCCCCGTGGTCCCTGCTGTTCCCGTTGCCCCAGCCGTTCCCGTTGTTCCCGTTGTTCCCGTTGTTCCAGCCGTTCCCGTAGTTACCGCTGTTTCCCTTGGTTCCGTCGTTCTCGCTGTTTCCGCTGTTTCCGCTGTCCGGCGTGGGCCGGCCGGGGGCAGGTGCTTCGGGTCCGGTGGTCGTGGTGGCACCGGTGTCCGGTGTGCCGGCCGAGCTGGAATCCGGCGAGAACAGGCTCATCCCCAGATAGACGGCCGCGAGGAAGGCCACCGTGCCCGCGATGGCGCTGGCCACCCTGGGGCGACGCCTGATCGCCTCTCGGGCGCCGGTACGTCGCCTGACCGGCGCGGAGCGTTCCGCCGCACGCCGCCTGTGCCCGCCGGCCTGCGGCAGACGGTACGTCGCCGCACCCTCGCCCTGCGACGCGGAAGCGGGCGTCGACGTGGGGCTGAACGCGGGAGCGGATGAAGGGGCACGGGGAACGCTGGTTGCCGCAGGGGCGGGTGGGGGCATCGGAGCGTACGACGGCAGGGGCTCCGGCTGCCCCCGCCACGCGTCGCTCTGGAACCAGTCGGCGACCTGCTGGGCAGTGGGCCGGTCCTCGGGCTGCTTCGCGAGCAGTCCCAGCAGATAGGAGTCGAAGGCGGGGGAGAGGCCGACGCCCCGCTGCCTCAGCGGCACGGGTGCCGTGTCGACATGTTGATAGAGCGTGGCGGTCGCCGTGTCCGATCGGAACGGTGGCTCGCCCAGCAGCAGTTGGTAGATCACGCAGCCCAGGGAGTACATGTCGGATGCCGCACCGGCCGTATGGCCCAGGGCGCGTTCCGGGGCGAGATAGAGACTGGTGCCGACGATCTGCCCCGCGGTGGTCAGGGCGGCGGAGGGGTCGTCGACGAACTGGGCGATGCCGAAGTCGCCTATCTTGACGGAGCCTTCGGTATCCAGCATCAGGTTCCCGGGCTTGATGTCACGGTGCACGACGCCCTGCCGGTGGGCGGCGGCGAGCCCCGCGGCGGCCTGGCCCGCGATCCTGGCGACCTGCTCGGCGCCGAGCCGCTCCTCGGCCGTCAGCAGATCGCCCAGGCTTCTGCCCTCGACGAGCTCCATCACGAGGAAGAAGCGGTCCTCCCAGGCCCCGAAGTCGAAGACGGCCACCAGGTGAGGGTGGCTCAGGCGGGCCGCGGTCTGCGCCTCCAGACGGAACCGGGCCGTGGAAGACTCGTCCGCCTGGTCGCCCAGCAGCAGCTTCACGGCCACCGCCCGGCCGAGCACTTCGTCGGTGGCGCGCCACACCTCGCCCATGCCGCCTCGACCGATGGAGGACATCAAGCGGTACCGACCAGCTACCAGCACCTGTACACCAATCTCGAATTGTGGGCCGCTTCGACTGCCACGGCGGCGACCCGATCGGGATCGGGACGGGTGGGGGGCGCGCGGCATGATCAGGATATCGGGCCCCCGGAGCTCGACGGCACGCCGACCACCTGCTCCGTCGTCCGCCGGGCCCGGTCGGGAGGAGGCGGCGCCGCGCGTTCCTTACCAGGTGGGTGCGGGAATGTACCGGGAAGTCAGGACATCCGGGGCGCCGGGCCGCTGATCACCCGGGGTTGCCGGCGGCCGTGCGGCCCATCGATTCGACCAGCGGCAGCAACCGGTGCGGCACCCGCTCGCGCAGCGCCACATCGGTGCGCGTCCTGACCACGCCGGGCAATTGGATCAACCGCTGGATCACGTCCTCCAGATGCCCGTTGTCACGGGCCACCACCCGGGCCAGCAGATCGCCGCCACCCGTGGTCGAGAACGCCTCGACGATCTCGGGAACGGCGGCGAGCGCCTCACCGACCTCGTCCAAATGCCCCTGGGTGACTTCCAGATGAACGAAGGCCAGCACCGGGTGGCCCAGGGCGGCGGGGGACAGGACCGGACCCGTGCCGGTGATCACACCGTCTCTCTCCAGCCGGTCGATACGGGCCTGGAGGGTGCCCCGGGCGACGGAGAGAAGGCGTGCGTACTCACGGACGCTGGTACGCGGCTGCTCGATGAGCAAGCGCAGGATGCGGGTGTCGAGGGCGTCCACCGCCATGGTCCGTTGGTCTCTTCCTGGTAGGCCGATCCGGGCTGCGACTGTACCAATGGCCGGGTCGGCGGCCCTTTTCGGACCGGTCCCGCGCGGCCTGGCCCGCGTCTCGTACCCGTAGTCCCGCAGAGCTACGAAGTCGGTTCCCTCTCCTGCGGGACGCGGACTACGAGGACGCGTTCCTAGCTTCTGTACCCGAAGCGCTCCAGTCGTCCGGTAGGGGAGGAACGACCCGCCATGCCGTTCCGCCCGAGCACCGGCCTGCTCGCCGTGCCGGCGAAACCGACGGTGGGACGGCGGGTTCCGCGGGGACTTCGCCTAGGTCCTGTCCTGTCGATCTCCGTGGATCAGCCCGGGGCGTCTGGTGCGGTGCATCGCAAGGCGGAGGATCGTCCTCGTACTGGACGTACTTGGGCGACTCCGACAACGCGGCGAGGTGCCGTGCCAGGCGTTCCGGGCCCGCGACGATCGGCAGGACAGGGCCTAGATCTTCGCGGCCGGCGACGGCGGCCGGAGCACCCGGCCGGAGCCCGGCCCCGCACCGCTGAAGAACATCGCCCGGATCGTGGCCGCACCGGTCATGTTCCGCTGAGCCCCCAGGAGAGCGCATGCGCGACTTCGTCCGACGGATCGAATCCGCCACCCCCGCCGACCGCGACCGCGCAGTCGACGCCCTGCGCGCCATCGCCATCCTCGGGGTGGTTCTCGGCCACTGGCTGGTGACCGCACTGGTCGTCGACAGCGGCACCGTGCACGGAGCCGGCCCGCTCCAGTACATGGCCCGATTCACCCCGATCTCCTGGTTGTTGCAGACCCTCGCCGTCTTCTTCCTGGTTGGCGGACAGGTCGGCGCGAAGACTTACGCCTCCGCCCGCACCCGTGGCGAGAGCTACGGCCGGTGGCTCCGTACGCGGATGACGCGGCTGCTGCGGCCGGTGGTCGTCGTGCTGGTCGTATGGGCCGTGACGGCGAGCGCGATGCTCGCCTCCGGGACGGACCAGGGCACCGTGCACGCGCTGTGCAAGCTCGTGTGGTCCCCGCTCTGGTTCCTGGTGGTCTTCGCGGCACTGACGGCGGCGACCCCGCTGGTGGCCCGGCTGCATCCGCTGTGGCCGTTCGCCGTCGTGCTCATCACCGACCTCCACCGGTTCGGTCTGGACGCGCCCGGCGGGTTCGCCGCGGTCAATGTGGCGGCCGGCTGGCTGGTTCCGTACTGCCTGGGCGCGGCCTGGGCCCGCGGCGACCTGCGGAGCCGCAGAACCGGCTGGACTCTGCTGCTGGGCGGAGCCGCCGCCACCACCGGACTCGTCCTGTGGGCCGGATATCCCGCGGCCATGGTCGGGGTGCCGGGCCTGGAGATCTCCAACCTCGACCCGCCGACCCTCGCCGTCGTCGCCTTCGGCCTCGCCCAGTGCGGAGCGGCGCTGCTGCTGCTCGGCCCGTTGCGCCGGGTGCTGCGGCGACCGGCCGTCTGGGCGGCGGTGGCGACAGTGAACCTCTCCGCGATGACGATCTACCTGTGGCACCAGACCGCGATGATCGCGGTCACCGCCACCGGGCTGCTGGCGGGCGCGCCCCTGCCGGGCCTGCACACCGTTCCCGATGCCCCCGGCTGGGTACTCGCCCGGCTGGCCTGGCTCCCCGTGTTCGCCCTGGCGCTGCTGATCTGCTGGGCGGCGTTCCGCGGTTACGAACAGGGGCGGCCGCGAAAGAACGGCATGGTTGTCGGCGAGGGGCGTCCCGAGAGGTCCGCAGCGGCAGGTCGTACATGAGACGGACCCCGGGCGGAGGGGCGGACACGGCAGAACCGCCCCACGACGGCTCCGCGCGCACTGCCCGGCACCGTGCGAGCGCGCCGCGGACTCCGTGGGCCCCGGCCACCCCGTTCCGTGCGGGGTGCTGCCGCCCGGCGGGTCACCCGGGGACGTGCCGGGGCGGGGTGCGGGCCCGTTCGGCCCGATCACCATCCGTTGGCCCAACGGTGGCGTCTGCCATCTGTCATCGACTGGGCCAATGGCTCATTGGTTTGCCTCTCGGTTGAGCCAGGAGTCGCGAAGATGTTGTGATGGACCCGTCGATGGCGCTGCGGATCCCCGCGGCGCCTTTTTCATGCCGGTGCACAGGGCCGGTGTGCAGAAGCGGGAGCATGCCGTGCTGAAGAGGATGTTCGTTTCCCCGGACCCGGGCCGATCGCGGCTGCGCAGCGCCGTCCGGGCCGTCCTCGGCATCGGCTCGGCCGTCACCGTGTGCGGCCTGGCCGGCCACTCGCTCGTCGCGGCCGTCACCGGCGGTCTCGCCGCGCTGCTGGCCCTGTTCACGGTGCTCGACACCACGGTGCGCGACCAGGCGATCACCACCGCACTGCTGCCCGCCGTCGGTTTCCCCGTGCTCGCCCTCGCCGCGGTGCTGCACGACTGTCCGCCGGCCCGGGACGCTGCCTTCCTCGCGGTCATGGGCCTGGGTGTGTACGCCCGGCGATGGGGGCCGCGCGGTCACTCACTGGGCGTCTTCGCGTTCATGGCCTTCTTCACCACGCAGTTCCTCCACACACTGCCCGGACAACTGCCCGAGCTGTACTCCGCGGTCGCCCTCTCCCTGCTCACCTCGTCGACCGTCCGCTTCGGGCTCTGGTGCTATGAGCGACGGCTGCCCGTCGCCGCCCAGCCCGTCCCGGTGACCGGTGAGGGGCTGGCCCGCGCGACCACACGCCAGGCGATCCAGGCGACCGTCGGCGGAGCCGTGGCGCTGGCCGCGGGACTGCTCCTCTCCGAGCAGCGCTGGTACTGGGCCGTGGGTGCCACCTGGTGGGTCTTCGTGAACACCGCCTCGCGCGGCGAGACGCTGGTGCGCGGCTACCGCAGGATCCTGGGAACACTGATCGCCATCCCCGTCGGACTCGCCGTCGTCGTTCCGCTGCAGGGTTCGGCCGTGCCCAGCGCGGTCCTCGTGGCGCTGGGTGTTTTCGGGATCTTCTACACCGCGGCGGTCTCCTACACCTGGATGGTGTTCTCGGTGACGGTCATGGCCGGGGCGCTCTACGGACTCCTCGGCGTACTGGACCCCGCCCTGCTCGTGCTGCGGCTCACCGAGACCGTAGCGGGAGCACTCGCCGCGATGCTCGCGGTGCTCCTGGTGCTGCCGGTCACCACACACGCCACGACCGACGCGTGGATCCAGCGGGCGCTGCGCTGCGTGCACACCTGCACGGCGGAAGCCGCGGCGCGACTCGCGGGGTCGGCGACCGCCGACCCCGCGCCGCGGATCGCCGAGCTGGAGGCGCTGCTGGGGCGGGTGCGACTGTCCCTGGCTCCGCTGGTGCATTCGCTGAGCCCGCTGCGCGCCCGCAAGGCCCGTGCCCGGCAGGTGCTCGGTCTGCTGGACACGTGCGCGCGGGAGGTGCGCGGACTGGCCGGTGTCGCGGCGGACCCGGAAGCCTCCCACGACGCCCGCCTCGCGGCCGCCTGCTGGCGGGTGGAGGCTGCCGTGGAGGCGCTGACAGCCCCGGATCTGCCGCGTAGGGCCCCCGTGCCGGGTATCCCGCCGCACCCGGCCGTCGCGGAGCCCGCCCTCACCCATCTGCACGGTCTGGAGCGGGCACTCGCCGAACTCGCCACACCACTGCGCAGTGACCCACGGGCCCCGTCGATCGGTGTGTGAAGCGGCCTCCGCCGGCCGACCGGCGGCCGAGCGACGGGTGACCGAGCCCTGGTCCGGACCTAAGAGGGTGGCTGCTACCGTCGCCCCGGAAGATCGCGATGGCGGGAAACGGCCGTGGTCAGTCGGTGGAGAGGGGTAGTTGTGGTGATGAGCGGTGCGGTGGACAGCGACGACGGCGCGGGGCGGGCGTTCATCGGGTCCTTCACCTCGGCGGGCGGACGGGGAATCACCGTCGCCGCCGTGGACCGGGAGACCGGGGCGCTGACCGTCCTCGGCGCGACGGACGCCGTTCCCGACCCCTCGTACCTCACCCTGGGCCACGGACCGGGTCCGGGCGGCCGTGTGCTCTACGCCGTCAGTGAGACCGAGCACGGCGCGGCCGCCGCCCTCGACATCACCGGTGAGGTGCCGGAGCCGATCGGCGGGATCCGGCCGGTGGAGGGCAGGGGCCCGACCCATCTCGCGCTCGCGGGCGGTCATCTGCTCACCGCCAACTACGGCTCGGGCAGCGTCACCGCACTGTCCGTGCGGGCGGACGGTTCCCTCGGCGCCGCCACCTCCGTGCTCAGGCACGAGGGCAGCGGTCCGGACGCCGACCGTCAACGGGCCCCGCACGCCCACCAGGTGCTCCCGGACCCGTCGGGGAACTGGGTGCTCAGCGTGGACCTCGGGACCGACTCCGTACGGATCTGCGCGCTCGACCCGGCCACGGGGGCGCTGCGGCTGCACGGGGAGACGGCCCTGCGGCCGGGCACGGGACCGCGTCATCTGGCCTTCCATCCCGCGGGCGGCCACGCCTACGTCCTGAACGAACTCGAACCGACCGTGACCGTATGCGTGTGGGACGCCGCCACCGGGATCCTGGAACCGGTCGGTGAGACGTCCGTGCTGCCCGAGGGACCGGCGGCGGACGGCGACACGGTGACGTACCCGTCCGAGGTGGTCGTCTCGCACGACGGACGGTTCCTCTGGACCGCCAACCGGGGCCACGACAGCATTTCCGTCCTCGCGCTCGACGCGGCGGGCGCGAAGGTGTCCCTGGTCACGACTGTGGGCTGCGGCGGACACTGGCCGCGCGACCTCGCGCTCGACCCCACCGGGCGACGGCTGTACGCGGCCAACGAGCGGTCCGGCAACGTCAGCTGGTTCACGCTCGACCCGGCAACCGGCGTTCCGCGCCACGCGGGCTCCCTGGACGCCCCCGCCGCATCCTGCGTGATCTTCGCCTGACGCACGGCACGACGCAGTACCGCGTCACGAGTTCATGCCACGCACGACGCGATCGCCGGACGGGCCGGAGAAATCCGGCCCGTCCGGCGATCGGGGACGCACACCCTGCCGGACGTACCCGGCATCGGGTCAGTGCGCCTGAGCACCCTGCGCCAACGCCGGCGCGATGCCGAGCGCCGTCGTGTACATCGACAGCACGAGCTTGCCGATCGCGGGATACGCGCCGAGCGGCTCGGCCGTCGCACAGCCCGCCTCCTTCGCGGCAGCGTCCAGCAGTCCCTCGGGCACCTCGGGGCCGACGAGGTACGGCGCCAGCGCGAGCTGCGCCGAGCCGGAGCCCGTCAGCTGCTCGGCGATCGACGCGACGGAACCCTCCACATCGAGTGCGGCGGCCATCACCGGTACCGCGAGCCGGGCCGCGAGCAGCATGCCGGTGATCCCGGCGGCCTGTACGGCCTCCTCGCCACCCACGGTGACCAGCACGATGCCGTCGGCGGCCGTCGCCACGGTGAAGAGCCTGGCACGGTCGGCGCGGGCCAGCCCGGCCTCCGAAAGACGTACGTGGAGCGCCTCGGCGAGCAGCGGGTGCGGGCCGAGCACATCGGTCAGCTCGACCTGCGTACCGCTGTCCATCACGGCCTGCCGTATCCGCCGGACCAGGGCGCTGTCCGGCCCCGCGAGCAACGGCACCACGACAGCGGAGGGACCCTCGGGCTCGGCGACCTCACGGCCGGCGGCCTGCGCCTGCTCGAAGCGCGCGACGCGCTCGGCGGCGCTGTGGGCGAGTACGGACGAGAGCGTGGGGTACTCGTCGTCGTCACCGTCGAGATAGCCGATCCGGGCATCGAGGCCGGGCAGCTCGGAACGGGCGATGCTGATCACCTCCTCGGCCAGGCCACGCGTGACCGAAGAGGGGGTACCGGGAACGGCGAGAACGAGCGCGGCGGCGCCCTCGGGTGCGACCACGGGCTCCGGGCGGCGGTGCCGTCCGGACTGGCGAGGTCGCGGCATTCGTACAGGCAGGCCGGAAGCGGGCCCAGTGGGGGTGCTCATGGCGCCGCATGCTACTGGTTTTGGGTACGCCTCCGTTCGGGGAGGGCCCAGTCGGGCGTTATCTGTCCGCTTTTATCCGATGGGAGGCTTACCGGTCGACTGTCCTGTTCTGTCGGTGGCTGTTCAGGCGCTGCCCAGGATCGTCACTGAGTACGCGGAGCAGTGTCGGATGGCGCGGCAGCCGCAGATCCCCGGTGGCCAACGCCTGGGCGATGGACAGTGCACCGGTCAACGGATCACCCGAACCGGGGACCGTCCGTGCCTGCGGGACCTGCCGGGCCAGTTCCTCGCGCAGCGGTACGAGCAGCGGATCACCCATCCGGAACAGGCCACCCGTCAAGGCCACTTCGTACCGTTCGTCGTCGGATCCGGCCTTCGGGCACACCGCCGCGGCGGCCTCAGCGATGTGCTCCGCGGCTTCGCGCAGAATGCCCGCGGCCACCGGATCGTGCCCGGCGCACGCGGCGACCTCGGGCGCGAACGAGGCCAGCACGGCAGGGCGGTCGGTACGCGGATAGAGAAGTCCGGGCAGTTCCGGCGCAGGCCCAAACACCGCCTCCATCCGGACCAGCAACGCGGCGGACCCGCCGCGCCGGCCGTCGTGGGCGCGCATGGCCGCGTCGAGGCCCGCCCGCCCGATCCAGGCGCCGCCACCACTGTCACCCAGCAGATGCCCCCAGCCGTCGGCCCGGTGCCAGCCGGTCAGATCCGTGCCCAGCGCGATCATGCCCGTGCCACCCGCGACGACCGCCCCCGGACGCTGACCGACCGCACCCGCGTACGCGGTCACCGCGTCGGCGGCGAGAGCCAGCCGGCGCACCCCGAGCGCGTGCTCCAGGGCTGAGGGGAGCTCGGCGCGCAGTTGTCCGCCGAGTGTCGCCATACCGGCGGCGCCGACCGCCACGGCGGCGATCTCGGAGCCGGTGCCCGCGCCGTGCCCCTCCAGCAGTCGACGGGCCGCGGGCAGCAGTTGCTCCAGCAGATGGCCCGCTTCGATCCCCGTGGCTCCGGTGCGTACCGGCTCGGCGCAGACCGTCGTGTCCACCGGGGCGGACGCGCCGACGGTGCCCAGCGCCACCCGCAGCCCGGAGCCGCCCGAATCCACGCCGAGCACGTACGGGCCCCTCCCACCGTCCCCACGCGCGCCGGCAGCGCTGTTTTCCGGCGAACGCCCGCGTGAGCTCATGGACCGGCTCCAGGAAGAAGAGAAAGGACGGCGGCAGCCTACCCCCGGTATCGCGAGCCGTGACCGGCGGCGTGGAAGATCGGCCTCCACGTCGCGGCTCCGAGCGCGAAGCCGGTCGTGTACGCCGGTAGAGTGATGCTTTGTGGCACCACGACCGTTGAACGAAGTAGTTGAGTCCGGCTGGGCCGATGCGCTTGCCCCCGTGGCCGGTCGCATCGCCGCGATGGGCGATTTCCTGCGCACGGAGGTAGCGGCACGTCGCACCTACCTGCCGTCCGGAGCGAACGTGCTCCGCGCGTTCCAGCAGCCCTTTGACGACGTACGCGTCCTGATTGTCGGTCAGGACCCCTACCCGACGCCCGGAATGGCGATGGGGCTGAGCTTCTCGGTGGCCCCCGAGGTGCGTCAGCTGCCCGGCAGCCTGGAGAACATCTTCCGGGAACTGCATACGGACTTGGGGCTGCCGAGGCCGTCCAACGGCGATCTGACACCCTGGACACGTCAGGGTGTGCTGCTGCTGAACAGGGCGCTCACCACGGCACCCCGCAAACCCGGCGCGCACCGCGGCAAGGGCTGGGAGGAAGTGACCGAGCAGGCGATCCGGGCTCTGGCCGCACGCGGCAAGCCGCTGGTGTCCGTGTTGTGGGGGCGTGACGCGCGCAATCTGCGACCGTTCCTCGACGGCTTTCCGGCGATCGAGTCCGCGCACCCCTCGCCCATGTCGGCGGACCGCGGCTTCTTCGGCTCGCGCCCGTTCAGCCGCACCAATGAAGCGCTGCTCCGCCAGGGAGCCCAGCCGGTCGACTGGCAACTGCCGTAGTCCGCGGCAGTCGCACGGCCGCTCCGCCGGACGCGGCGTGGCACCGGTTCCCTCACGGGGCCGGTGCCACGTCCTTCGGTCAGTTGCGTCGCACGTCGCCTGTCATGACGCGTCCCGCACGGTCCCGGTGACGATCGGCCTTTCGTGCGGCTCCCGGGCGTCGTCGCAGGTGATCAGCCGCATCCGCCGCGATTCCTCGGGCTCGCTCAGCCCGTCGTCTCGGTGGGCACCGCCACTTCGGCACTCCGCCGGCCGGCGGGTACGACGGCGGCCAGGTACGGACGTTCAACCACCTGGGACAGCGGCCGGGCCGAGCGCGGCGTCTCACCGAAGTTCTCCCGCAGCCGGCGCTCTTCGACATCGAGGGTGGACGACTCCGCCCCGCGCTCGACCGGCAGGAAGTCGAAAAGGGCGAAGTCCATGTCGATGTCGACGACCGCGGAGAGCGTCGGACGCCAGGTCGGGCTCTGCCCCTCGGTGACCTGGTCCGCGACCGGTGTCAGGGAGACCGTGGGCATCGGGTCGCCGTTCTTCACCGTCACCCCGCCGTAGTGGGAGCCGACGACCGCACCGCGAACCGCCTTGGCGAACACGCCGTGCGAGACGTCGTAGCCGTAGCGGGTGTTGCCCCGTACCGCGACCGGCACGTCGAGGTCCTCGCTGCCCGGACGCACCGTCACCGTCCGGTACGTGGCCTCGTCCAACGCACAGCCGTGCGCCCGTCACGGCGACCGACGAGTCCGGCAGGAACTCGGGCGTGCGGTTCCCACCCACGGCATGGGTGAGCACGCGTGCGGGGTCCGCCGAGGGCGCGCGCCGGTCCGAACCGTCCAGCAACGGGCGTACGCGGTCGTCGCCGGCGACGAACAGCCGGGCAGCCGCACCGACTTCGGTGACGCCCTTGCCGACTGCGGCCAACCCATGGCCAGGGCGAGTACCGCCAGGGCGGTGGTCACCATGCGCGAGGCAGGGGTCAAAAAGGTACTCCCGGTCATCGGCTTGCTCGAACACCCAGCGGTCCCCGGGGCCCCAGCTCCCGGAGGGCGGCGATCGACACCCGAGGGTTGCCTTGCGCCCCGCCCCGCACGGCGCGGCCCGGCACCGCACCGCACCGCACCGCACGGCGCGGCCCGGCACCGCACCGCGCCGCACAGCGAGGAACGGATTGGCCAGAAGGATGAGTTGAGCCGATGACAGGCCTGTGGATCCCGCGTGCACGGCCCCGGCCGATGCCCCGTCGCCCCGGAGTGTGCGGGGGAGGACGTGGTGCTCCGGAGCCGTGCTCAGGCGACTGGGAAGCGACCCCGGTCGTCAGGGGCCGACGACCGCCGCCCGGACACAGAGGACATCCGGCAGATGCGAGGCGAGCTGCTGCCAGGTGTCCCCGTCGTCCGCGCTCGCGTACACCTCGCCGTTGCGATTGCCGAAGTAGACGCCCGCCGGGTCGGCGTCGTCCGTGCAGAGCGCGTCGCGCAGCACTGTGCCGTAGTGCGTCTCCTCGGGCAGGCCCGCCGACAACGGCTCCCAGGTGCTGCCCGCGTCGCCGGTGCGGAACAGCCGGCAGCGGTGCTCGGCCGGTACGCGGTCGGCATCGGCGTTGATCGGGAAGACGTACGCCGTGTCCGCGCGGTGCGGGTGCGCGGCAGCGGCGAAACCGAAATCGGACGGCAGGCCCCGGCCGATGTCCGTCCAGTTGTCTCCCGAGTCGTCGCTCCGGAACACACCCCAGTGGTTCTGGAGATAGAGCCGGTCCGGATCGACGGCGTCCCGGGCCACCTTGTGGACGCACTGGCCGAACTCCGGATTCGGGTCGGGGAGAAAGACCGCCGACACCCCCTTGTTCGACGGAGCCCAGCTCGCACCGCCGTCCTTGGTGCGGAACACGCCGGCCGTGGAGACCGCGACCGTCACGGCGTGGGCATCCCTCGGATCCGTGAGGATGGTGTGCAGACCCTCGCCGCCCCCGCCCGGCACCCACTTCGAACGCGTCGGATGCTCCCACAGCGGTCGGACCAGCTCGAAGGACGCCCCGCCGTCCTGGGAACGGAACAACGCGGCGGGCTCCGTCCCGGCGTAGACGACATCGGGCGCTTCGGGGCCCGCAGGGTGCAGCTGCCAGACCCGCTCCAGCGATGCCTCGGTGAACCGGGGGAACTTCACGGCCGGTTGCTGCGGCTCGACCCAGGTGCCGCCGAGATCGTCGGAGTGGAACACCGAAGGGCCCCAGTGCGCGCTGTCCCCGCCGACCAGCAGCCGGGGGACGCGCCTGCGGGTGTCGACGGCGATCGAGTAGATCGCCTGGGCATTGAAATGCGGGCCGTCGAACTCCCATGTGCCACCGCGCCGGTGGCCGATGAAGAGTCCCTTGCGGGTGCCCACGGTGAGTAGTACGTCGGTCATGACCGAACCTCCCGAAACGCCGTTGTGTCGGATACGCGCCAGTCTGCACCCCACCACTGACAGCGGCCCGCAAGGCGGCCCCGGACTCCGGGCCCTGTTGCTTCCATGACCGGCGAAGTACGGTGCAGCAGGTGGGGAAAGCGCTTGCCGAACGCTCTGGCCGAGCGACCGAGGAGCACCTGTGCCGACCTTCGAGGGGCTGCCCGGCTCCGACGCCGTCTCCCCTCTGCGGGTATACGACCGGCCCACCGAGGACGGCCTGCGCGGCGGGACGCCCCACGTCCATCTCGCCTGCTCCGAGGGGCATGTGGTGGTCGCGGGCGCGGGCTCGGTGCAGACCCTCACCGCGTCGGGGTTCCGGCAGACGCCACTGACGCCGGGGGCCCTGGTCCGGTTCACGCCGGGCACGATCCACCGCCTCGTCAACGAGGACGGGCTGCACATCGTCGTCCTCATGGAGAACAGCGGACTGCCCGAGGCCGGTGACGCCGTGGTCACCCTGCCGCCTCGCCACCTGGCGGACTCCGACGCCTACCGGGCGGCGGTCGTCCTTCCCGTCGACGGCCCCGAGGCGGAACAGGAACGGGCCGCACGTGTCCGGCGTGACCTCGCCGTCGAGGGGGTTCCTCGCGCTGCGCCGGGCCACCGAGGCGGGCGACCCCGAACCGCTCGCCGCCTTCCACCGGGCCGCCGCCGCACTCGTGCGTCCGAGGACCGAGGATTGGGGGAGCGCCGGCGGAAGGGGGCCGCCGCCGCGTTCGAGGCGACCGGCGACCGGCGGCCGGCTCGACGCTCTGGCGCGTGGCGACGGCGGATACCTCGCCGACGCCTGTGTGCACGCCGAACATTCCTCCGCATACGGCACGTTCGGTATGTGCGGGCGCCTGGACGTCTACCGCGGCTGACCGGCCCCGGCGCCGTCGGCGCCTGCGGAGCGCACCAGTATCCGGCTCGTGCCGCCGTCGTCCTCCCGCGTGTCCCCGACGTGCCGGAAGCCGATCCGTCCCAGCAGCGCCAACGACGCCGCGTTCTCGGCGGCCACCGTCGCGTACACCTCGCTGAGCCCGAGGGCGTCGAATCCGTACGAGGTCAGTATCCGCGCGATCTCGGTACCGAAACCCACCCCCCACGCGGCCGGAGCCAGGGCGTAGACGATCTCGTGGCCGTCCACGTCCGGGGACGGGGAGGGCTTGATCTCCGCGTGGCCGACCAGGCGGTCGCCGTGCCGCACGGCCCACACGTCGAAGAGCCTCTGTGCGTACACCTTGCTGAAGACCCGCCCGAACAGGGCGCGGTCCTCGTCCTCGGTCTGCGGCCCGTCACCCATCCACCGGGAGACCCGGCTGTCCTGGAAGAGCGCCACGAAGTCGTCCTCGTCCGCGGGTGTGTACGGCTCCAGGACCAGTCGCCCGGTATGCAGCGTGGGGGTCGTCATGGCGCGGGACGCTACGTGGCTCCGGTCCGGCCCGCAATGGAATAGCAGTGCAGGCCGGACCGGGTGAGCGGGGCCCGGCGGAAAGGGGCGGCGGCGGGGCTCGGCGGTGCTGCTGCCGAGCACCAGCCTCAGCCCTTCCTCCCGGGTGACGTTCTCCACCCCTCGGACGACCTCCATGGCCCAGGCGCTGTCCAGCTCGTGGAAGACGAGGCCGATCAGCTGGGACTGTGTCGTGGAGCCATGCCTGCGGCGGTAGCCGTGCCGCAGCGGCAACTCCTCCACCTTGGTCCGCGCTCCGACGGGCCGGCGCGTGTGCTGGAATTCTGGAGGGCCGACCCGGCGGTGCTGCCATGGACCCGGTGGTCGGCGCCGGTGGCCGCGGGCCCAGCGGTCCGCGTCCGCCGGAGAGCCTCCGGCCGCACCCGGCCGAGGGGTGCGGCCGGGCAAGGGAGAACAGAGTGATGACGAGTGGGATCGAGGACCGCGAGGGACGCGGTGTGGATCTGGAGGTGGTCCCCGTCGGCCCGGGGGTCGAGATCCGGGTCACGGCGCCGGCGGGCGAGTCCGTGCTGGTCTGTACTCCTGACCGCGCCCGGGAGCTGGCGGCGGCCCTCGCCCTGGCGGCGGACGGGGCCGAGAGCGCGGGGTCGGCGGAGCCCGTCACCGTCCAGGCGCGCGAGCTGCGCCGGGGGGACGTGCGGGACGGCGACCGGACCATGACGGTGGAGGGCGTCAGGATCGACGGCGCCACCGCCCATGTGACCTGGAAGTCGGGCGCCGGACGCAGCTGGACCCAGGGGTACGACGCGGACGCGGTCATCACGCTCAGGCGTCGCGGATAGGCCGCGTACGCGCGCGTGCCCCAGAGCGGTGCGTGAGGCCCGTTCCCGCCCGGGAACGGGCCTCACGCACGTCCGCTCCTTTGTACGAGAGTCTTCGTAATTTGACGACTCTCGTAGTACGGTATGTATCGTACTAGCGAGTCTTTCGTGCCGTCGAAACGGAGTCCGACGTGAGTGCCCTCTTCGAGCCCTACACCCTGCGGTCGCTCGTCATTCCCAATCGGGTGTGGATGGCGCCCATGTGCCAGTACAGCGCCGAACCGGTGGGGCCGAACGCGGGCGTCGCGACCGACTGGCACTTCGCCCACCTCGCGGCACGCGCCATCGGCGGAACGGGGCTCATCCTCGCCGAGGCGACGGCCGTCAGCCCCGAGGGCCGGATCAGCCCGGCGGATCTCGGCATCTGGAACGACACCCAGGTGGCCGCCTTCCGCCGGATCACGGACTTCCTCAAGGGGCAGGGATCGGTTCCCGGAATCCAGCTCGCACACGCCGGCCGCAAGGCGTCGACGGCGGCCCCCTGGCTGGGCGGCGACCCCGTCGGCCCGGACGCGCACGGCTGGACGCCGGTCGCCCCCAGCCCGCTGCCGTTCGACGACGGTCACCCCGTGCCGCGCGAGCTGACGGTGGACGAGATCCGGGGTGTCGTCGATCAGTTCCGCGAAGCCGCCCGCCGCGCGCTCGACGCGGGCTTCGAGGTCGTCGAGGTGCACGGAGCCCACGGATACCTGATCGGGCAGTTCCTCTCCCCGCACAGCAACCGGCGTGACGACGAGTACGGCGGCAGCTTCGACAACCGCGTCCGCTTCGCACTTCAGGTCGTCGACGCGGTGCGGGAGGTCTGGCCGGAGGAACTGCCCGTCCTTTTCCGGATCTCCGCGACGGACTGGCTCACGGAGAACGACGAGGACGAGCGCGAGGGCTGGACCGTCGACGAGACCGTGCGACTGGCCAAGGAGCTCCAGGCCCACGGCGTCGACCTGCTGGACGTTTCCAGCGGCGGCAACGCCCCGCGCGCCCGCATCGAGACCGGACCGGGCTACCAGGTTCCCTTCGCCGAACGGGTCAAGGCGGAGACCTCGCTCCCCGTGGCGGCCGTGGGTCTGATCGCCGAGCCGCAGCAAGCCGAGAAGATCATCACCGAGGGTCGGGCGGACGCGGTCCTCCTCGGGCGTGAGCTGCTGCGGAGCCCGTCGTGGGCCCAGCACGCAGCCCGTGAACTCGGCGGCGAGCTCCGCACGCCGGACCAGTACCTCCGCGCGGTCTGACAGTACGGCCCCGCTTCCGGCACCGGACCTCGCCTCGAACCGGGCGCCGTGTCCGTCAACACTCCTGACGCCGTATCAGGCACCGTACCCGGGCCTCCGCCGTACTTCCGGTGGGGGCCCGGTGGTGCGTTCCCCCGCGGGGAGGGGGCGCGCCGGGTGCCGTCGGCGCTGCCCGGCGCGGAAGAGGTCGCGCAGCAGAGCGATTTCGGCGCCGTGGTGCAGCAGTTACTGGCCGACCCGCCGGACTGTCTCGATGAACGGGTCCTCGGGGTCCTGCCGTGTGGGTACATGTTGTGCCCCACCGTGTTCCAGCGCCGCGTCGTCTGCGCTGAGCGGGGTCTTGCGTCGGGCCGCGGCGCCGGAGCCGAAGTGTGCGACGGCGGTGACGGCGTCCGCGGCGACGCGGTGGTGGTCCCGGGTCGGGGGTGCGTGCCGGTCGTGTGATCGGCGCGCGGCGGCCGGGAGTTCGCCGAGGTGGCTCAACCGCCACGCGAGGGTGGTGAACGGCGACGGCGCGGGGTGCGGCGAGTCGGGCCGCCCGACCGGACCCTGACATGGCGGGCACGGCGCCGCGCCGCATTCTGTGCCCCGAAGCCGCACCCGAGGAGGCCCACCGGTACGCCAGGGGTCCAACACCGGCCGGGTGACCCCCGCTTCGTCGCTGCCTCGTCAGGGTCGGCCCGTTGGGTCGGGGCCGGATACGGCGTGACTCCCGAAGGTCGAGGTCATTGACCCGCGGGGAGCCATGAACTCCATGTTGGGCAGGGCGACTTGGGTGAACCCCTGCGCTCCTGGGCGCATTGGCCCGGCAGCGGTGCGATACCGGGAGGACGCCCTCCGGCACATTTCGGAAACGCGCTGTACGCACTCTTGCCGCCCGCGCCGCGCCGCCTATATAACGTTGTAAACCGAGCCGCCGACAGGCTGCGCAGGCGCTCACCACCACCGTCTCCACGGCTGTCCAGGCAGCTCGGGGCGGGATCGTGGGGAATGCGGCGGCAGCAGCGGCCCGGCGGTTGATGCATCGTCCGGTCATGCCCCGACCGCACGCCTCGGAGTGTGCCGTCACCTCGCCAAGGAGCGTCCCGCGCATGATGATCCAGCGCCGATCCCGTACCTTCGCCGTGGCCTGCCTCCTGGCCGCCACCGCCACGCTGGCCGCTTCCGGCTGCTCCAAGTCGGAAACCCCGAACGGGACGGGCGGTGACAGTGCTCAGGGCGCCCAGGCAGCCAAGTCCCCGGAGAGCAGCTCCGGTTCGGGCTGCTCGCTGCAGACTTACGGCGCGCCGAAGCTGGACCTCAAGGACGCGGTGGTCGGCTTCTCCCAGTCGGAGAAGGAGGCCAACCCGTTCCGTATCGCCGAAACCCAGTCCATCAAGGACGAGGCCGAGAAGGTCGGCGTGAAGAAGCTGCTCACCACCAACGCGCAGTCGCAACTCTCCAAGCAGATCAGCGACATCCAGGACATGCTGTCGCAGGGTGCCCAGTTCCTCATCGTCGCCCCGCTGAACTCCGACGGGCTGGAGCCGGCGTTCAGGGCGGCCGCGGCCAAGAAGGTCCCCGTCCTGACCATCGACCGCAAGGTCAACTCCACCGCCTGCAAGGACTATGTGGCCTTCCTCGGCTCCGACTTCGTGGAGCAGGGCAAGCGCGCGGCGGACGCGGTGATCAAGGCGACCGGCGGCAAGGGCAAGGTCGCCATCCTCCTCGGTGCCTCGGGCAACAGCGTCACCACCGACCGCACCAAGGGCTTCGTCGACCAGCTCAAGGCGCAGGCCCCCGGCCTGGAGATCGTCGCCCAGCAGACCGGCGAGTTCGCACGTGACAAGGGTCAGCAGGTCATGGAGCAGCTGATCCAGTCCAAGCCCGACATCACCGTCGTCTACGCGGAGAACGACGAGATGGGGCTCGGCGCGGTCACCGCGCTGAAGGCGGCTGGGAAGAAGCCCGGAAAGGACGTCAAGATCGTATCCGTGGACGGCACCCGGAATGCCGTGCAGGCCCTGGTCGACGGCGAGTACAACGCCGTCATCGAGTCGAACCCGCGCTTCGGGCCGCTCGCCTTCGCGACCGCTCAGAAGTTCTACGGCGGCGAAGAGATCCCGGAGAACGTCATCATCTCCGACCGGGCGTACGACGAGTCCAACGCCAAGGCCTCGCTCGGCGGCGCGTTCTGACCGCAGCGGTCCGCAGGGACCCGCGACGTCCTGGTCCACCGCCGCCGCGAAGCCTCGCGCCACGGCGGCACCCGGCCCCGCCGTGGCGGCACGGGCCCACCCCCCTGGAACAGCGGAAGGCCGATACCGCCCATGGCACCACCCGAAGCAGTACCACAGGCGCCGGAGCCCGCCGTCCACCCCACGGAGGTGACGGTTCCACCCGCCGTCGGCACCGTCCTCGAAGCCCGCTCGGTGAGCAAGCGGTTCCCGGGCGTCGTCGCCCTCGACGGCGTCTCCTTCGCCCTGCGCGCCGGGGAGACCCACGCCCTGGTGGGGGAGAACGGCGCGGGCAAATCCACCTTGATCAAGGTGCTGACCGGCGTCCACCGCCCCGACGAGGGCGAACTGCGGATGAGCGGTCGCCCCGTGGCGTTCGCCCGGCCGTTCGAGGCACAGCAGGCCGGGATCTCCACGATCTACCAGGAGGTGAACCTCGTCCCGCTGATGAGCGTGGCGCGCAACATCTTCCTCGGTCGTGAGCCCAAGAACCGCCTGGGCCTCATCGACTTCTCGCGGATGCACCACGAGACCACGGGACTGCTGGACGGCTTCGGTGTACGTGTCGACCCCCGAAGGCCCCTGCACACACTGGGCATCGGCACGCAGCAGATGGTCGCCCTGGCCCGCGCCGTCTCGGTCGACGCCCAGGTCGTCATCATGGACGAGCCCACCTCCTCGCTGGAGCCGCGCGAGGTGGAGACCCTCTTCCGGGTCATCGAGAACCTGCGCGGCCGGGGCATCGCCGTTCTCTACGTCAGCCACCGCATGGACGAGCTCTACCGGATCTGCGACCGCGTCACCGTGCTGCGCGACGGCCACCACATCCACACCGGCGACCTCGCCGGCCTCGACCGGATGCGGCTCGTCTCCATGATGCTCGGCCGCGATCCGTCCGAGGTCCGCCGCACCGGCCTCACCAGCTTCGGCGGCGAGGGACACGACGCGGCACGGACCCCGGTACTCACCGCGACCGGCCTCAACCGGCGCCACCAACTCCACGACATATCCCTGTCGTTGTACGGAGGCGAGGTGCTCGGCCTCGGCGGCCTCCTCGGCTCCGGCCGCAGCGAGACGGCGAAGGCCCTCGCGGGTGCACTGACCCTGGATTCCGGCGAACTCGCCATCGAGGGACGGAAGCTGCGCAGGATCAGCCCGGCCGGTGCCATCCGCTCCGGAATCAGCCTGCTGCCCGAGGACCGCAAGGCCGAAGGCATCGTGCCCGGCCTCTCCGTGCGCGAGAACATCGTGCTGGCCGCCCTGCCCCGGCTCTCCCGCTTCGGGGTGGTCTCCCGCCGCAAGCAGGACCGCGTCGTCGACATCTTCATGAAGCGGCTGAGGATCAAGGCGGCGAGTCCCGAGCAGAAGGTCGGCGAACTCTCCGGAGGCAACCAGCAGAAGGTCCTTCTCGCCCGCTGGCTCTGTCTGGAGCCCAGGGTGCTGCTGCTCGACGAACCGACTCGCGGCATCGACGTCGGCGCCAAGGCCGAGGTCCAGGGCCTCATCGACGACCTCTCCCGTGAGGGCCTCGCCGTCCTGCTCATCTCCTCCGACATCGAGGAACTCATCGAGGGCGCCGACCGCGTCGTCGTCCTGCGCGGCGGCTCCGTGGCGGGCGAACTCGCGGGCGACGAGGTGACCGAGAGCCATCTGCTCGAAGTGCTCGCCGACCACGCACCGGCGCCCGCCGGAAAGGCCCCGGCCGCCCAGGAGGAGCCCCGATGACCCAGGCCGCCCTCGCCACCTCCGCCCACCCTCTGGCGCGGCTGCGCGACCCCGCCTGGTACCAGGAGTACGGCGTGTACGTCGCCGTGGCGGTGGTACTCGTCTTCAACGCCCTGTTCACCGAGCACTTCATGACCGCCGGCAATCTGCGCACCCAGCTCGTCCAGGTCGCCCCCGTCGTCATCGTCGCCCTCGGCATGGCCCTGGTCATCGGCACCGAGGGCGTCGACCTGTCCGTCGGTTCGACGATGGCGCTCGCCGCCGCGCTCCTGCCGCTCTACCTCGGATACGGGCTCGTGCCCGCGCTCGTCGTGGCGCTGCTCGCCGGCGCCGCCGTCGGCGCGGTCAACGGCGCACTGGTCTCGCTCATCGGGCTGCAACCGATCGTCGCCACACTCGCGCTCTTCGTCGGAGGTCGGGGCCTGGCCCTCGTGATGGCCGACGGCCGGCTCAAGCAGATCGTCAACCCGGATCTGCTCTCGCTCGGGACCGGCTCCTTCCTCGGCATCCCGCTGGTCGTGCTGATCGCGGCGGTCCTCGCCGTGGCCGTCGCCTTCCTCGTGCAGCGCACCGCCTTCGGCCGCCGGGTCGTCGCCGTCGGTGGCAACCGCTCGGCCGCGGCCCTCGCCGGACTGCCCGTACGGCGCGTACTCATCGGTGTGTACGTGCTCTGCGGCGTACTGGCCGCCCTCGCCGGCATCCTCGCCACCGCCAGACTGACCGCCAGCGACCCCTCCTCGCTGGGCACCCTCATGGAACTCTCCGCCATCACGGCGGTCGTGGTCGGCGGCACCCCGCTGAACGGCGGTTCCGTCCGGGTGCTCGGCACCGTCGCGGGCGCCCTGCTGATGCAGCTGCTGCACGCCACTCTGGTCAAGCACGACCTGCCCGACTCCACCGCACAGATCGCCCAGGCGGCCATCATCATCGCCGCCGTCTACGTCGCCCGGGAGCGTCGGTCCCGATGAACGAAACCCCAGCTGCCGCGGTGGCCCAGTCACCGGCACCGCGAAAGATCCCGGCGGTGTCCGGGGACGGAGAGCCCCGTCGGGCATCCGATTCCGGGCCCGCGATGACACGGCGGCTCGCCGGACTCCTCCAGCGCCAGGGCGTGCTCGCCGTGCTGCTGACCGTCGTGATCACCGCCTCGTTCGTCTACCCGACGTTCGCGACGCTGGACAACGCGCGCGGTGTGACCGTGCAGGCGTCGTTCCTCGCCGTGGTCGCCCTCGGCATGACGGTGGTCATCATCACCGGCGGCATCGACCTGTCCGTCGGCTCCGTCTTCGCCCTCGGCGGTGTGCTCGCCGCCTGGGCCTCGCAGGGGGGCTTCCTGCCCGCGCTGCTCGTGCCGCTCGTGGTGTGCGGCGCGATCGGTCTGCTCAACGGCCTCCTGATCGCCCGTGCCTCGATGGCTCCCTTCATCGTCACCCTCGCCACCCTGCTGGCCGCCCGTGGCATGCTCCTCGCCCTCACCGACGAGGGCGCCACCACCTATCTCGTCCCCAAGGGTTCCGCCTTCGCCGAACTGGGCCAGGGGAGCATGTGGGGTTTCGGATACCCGGTCCTGATCGCCCTGGTGCTCTTCGGCGCCGGAGGACTGCTGCTGCAGCGCACCTCGTTCGGCCAGTCCCTCTTCGCCGTCGGCGGCAGCAGCGACGCGGCCACCCTGATGGGCCTGCCCGTGGCCCGTACGAAACTCCTGGTGTACACGCTCAGCGGGCTGCTCGCCGGACTCGCCGGTGCGCTGAACGCGGCCAGACTGTCCTCCGGCGTCACGATCGTCGGTGTGGGCATGGAACTCGACGCCATCTCCGCCGTCGTCATCGGCGGCACTCTTCTCGTCGGCGGCGCCGGATCGATCAGCGGCACCCTCTGGGGCGTCCTGCTGCTGGCCGTCATCCAGAACCTCATCAACCAGATCGGTTCGCTGAACTCCTCCTACCAGTCGGTGGTCAGCGGAGGGTTCCTTATCGTTGTCGTGGTGGCCCAGCGCTGGCTCGCGCGCGGCCGCAGAACCACCTGAGCCGTGCCGGGCGGGGCAGCGCCCGCTCCTCGAAGCGCGAGCCAAGCCGATCCAGTGCGCACTGGTGCGCACCGAGCCGAGTCAGGGAGTGCCGTGGGCGTCAGCCTCAAGGACGTTGCGCAACGGGCGGGCGTGTCCATCAAGACCGTGTCGAACGTGGTGAACAACTATCAGCACGTCACACCACAGATGCGCGCCAAGGTGCAACGGGCCATCGACGAACTCGGTTACCGGCCGAACCTCACCGCCCGCCATCTGCGCAAGGGCCGCACCGGCATCATCGCCCTGGCCGTGCCCGAGTTCGGCAACCCGTACTTCGCCGAACTGGCCGGCGCGGTCGTCGACGCGGCCGCCCGGCACGACTACACCGTCCTGGTCGACCACACCGCCGGCCTCAGGGAGAAGGAACTCCTGGTCAGCCAGGGCTTTCGCTCCCATGTCATCGACGGCCTCATCCTCAGTCCCATCCATCTGGAGACCGAGGACCTCATGGCGCGCACCGAGACCGCGCCCCTGGTCCTTCTCGGGGAGCGGGAGTACGAGGCCCCGTACGACCACATCGCCATCGACAACGTGGCCGCCGCCCGTGACGCCGTACGCCACCTCATCGACCGCGGCCACCGCCGGATCGCCTTCCTCGGCTCCCGCACCGGACGCGAACGGCAGCCAGCCCACCTGCGGCTGCGGGGCTGGCGCGAGGAACTGGCCGCGGCCGGCATCGAGCCCGACGAGTCACTGGTGGTCGTCACCGACGGCTACGGACGCGAGGACGGCGCCACCGCCATGGCCGCGCTCCTGGACCGGGGAGAACAGCCCGACGCGGTCTTCGCGTACAACGACCTCATCGCCATCGGCGCCATGCGCACCCTCACCGCACGCGGCCTGCGCATCCCCGAGGACGTCGCCGTCGTCGGCTTCGACAACATAGACGAGAGCCTGTACGGAGCCACCACCCTCACCACCATCGCCCCCGACAAGGAAGCCATCGCGCGGCTCGCCGTCGACAGCCTCGTCGAACGGCTCTCGGGCAACCCGGTTCCCGAACCGCGTCGGCCCCGCCCCGGCTACACCCTCGTCGCCCGCGAGTCCACCGCGCCCCGGCCCGCCACCGCGAAAGGACACTGACCAGCGTTCCCGGCCCGGCTGCTTGAGGTAGGAACCGCCGTGCCGATCCTGCCCGGCGCCGCGTTCCTGCCGTCCAGGTCGAGGATGTAGACCCGCAGTTTGCCCTTGCCGGGTGCGGCGATGTTCATCGGCATCCGCGAGGTCCCGCCGGAGAACCCTGACGCGCCTCGGGGTTCGGGCGAGCAATGCGTTCCGGTCGGCACGTGCTGTCAGAACTTTGCTGCAGTGTCTTGCGATGAGGAAGCCACCGGGGCGTGACAGGTGCGCAAAGGGCTGTGGCGCCGGCAGTTGCGCGGGTCCGGGGAATGACGGAATGCGTCGTGATGTTGAGACGTCCATGACCTTTTCTGTGGACGTGACCGTCCGGGGCTACGAACTCGACACGCAGGGACATCTGAACCAGGCCGTCTACCTGCAGTACGCCGAGCACGCGCGCTGGGAACTGCTGCGCGCCGCCGGTCTGCCGCAGGAGAAGTTGCTGGCCAGTGGAGTCGGGCCGGTGGCGCTCGAAACGACGGTGAAGTTCCTGCGTGAACTGAGAGGCGGTGACCGGGTGCGGGTGACCTGCCGGTTCGCATACGGCGAGGGGAAGACGTTCGCGGTGGCCCAGGAGATCATCAGGGAGGACGGCACGGTGGCGGCGCAGGTCACGGGCGTGGCCGGGCTGCTCGATCTGACAGCCCGCAAGCTGATCGCCGATCCGTCCGGGCATCTCGCCTCACTCGCCGACAACCCGGACCTGCTCAGCGGCTGACAGCCCGGCTCCGGAACCCACGCACTGGTCGTCGACCGGCCGGCGGGCTGATCTCCTCGGCCGGTCGGCCGGCCTGCTGCGACCGGCCGGTTCGGTCATGCCTGCTGCGCGGCCGCTGCGTACGGTCACGGCCAAGGTCCTTACCGTACGGTGAATGTCAAACTACGAAGAGCCTCGTATTATGGGAGACCGGGCCAAGCCAGGAAATGGAGCCGTCGTGACCCCAGCCAGCGCCCCTGTCACAAGCGCCGCTGCGATGGGTGGCCGCGCGCTCGACCATCCCACGCGGGGCGAGATCCGCATCGAGGCGGTGCTGCACGCGCTCTCCGACCCGGTGCGGCTGCGCGTGGTCCGTGAACTGGCCGTCGCCGGCTCCGAGCTCACCTGCTCCTGCTTCGACCTGCCGGTGTCCAAGTCGACCTCCACGCACCACTTCCGGGTGCTGCGCGAGAGCGGAATCGTCCAGCAGATCTACCAGGGCACGGCCAAGATGAACGGGCTGCGCCGAGACGATCTGGAAGCACTGTTCCCCGGACTCCTCGACACCATCCTCGATGCCGCCAACCGGCAGGTGCGGCGCATCGGCGAGGACCGATAGCCTCACGATCCGCCCCGTTCGGCACCCTCCGCGGCGTCCAGCAGCCCCGCCCAGTCCGGGATCTTCACCTGCCCCCGGCCCAGCGACAGGCCCAGTGCCGCCTCCGCCCGCTCGATGGATTGCCAGCCCTTCCATTCCACCGGCCGCAGCCCCCACGCCCGCAGTGCGGTCACCGGATCGGGCACCGAGGGTCGCCCGGCGAGCAGCGGGGCGTCGTCCAGCAAGGACGCCACCGTCTCCTTCGCGCACGACCGGTTCGAGCCGATCACTCCGGTCGGCCCCCGCTTGATCCACCCGGCGACGTACTCCCCGGGCGACGGCACGCCGTCCCGCAGCACCCGCCCCGCCAGATGCGGCACCGTCCCGCGCGCCGCGTCGAACGGGAGGCCGGGCAGCGGCAGCCCGCGGTAGCCGACGGCCCGCAGCACGAGCTGGGCATCGATGTCCTCGTACGCGCCGGAGTCGCGTACACCCCCGCCGCCGTCCGGCACAGTACGGGCGAACCGGACTCCGGCCACCCGGCCGTCCCGCTCCAGCAGCTCGACGGGCCGCAGAAAGAACCGCAGGTGGATGGTGCGCGCCGGATCTCCTCCCGGGCCCGCGCCCATGGCGCCGGCCGAAGCCCATCCGCGCAGCACCTCGACGTTGCGTCGCGCCGCCGCCGTCAGGGGCGGCACGTCGGGCGGAGAGGACAGGGCCGTCACCGGCCCCGGGGACGGATCGGCATACGCCGGATCGAGGGCCAGCTCCGCCTCGTCCACCACCACCCGGGCATGCGGCAGCCCGGCCAGCTCCCGCAGCTCCTTGGTGGTGAACCTGGCCTGCGAGGGCCCACGCCTGCCCGCCATGTGGACCTCTCGGACCCGGCTGTCGGCCAGCGCGCCGAGCGCTCCGTGCGGGACGTCGGTGGGGCGCAGCTCCTCCGCGCTCCGCGCGAGAATCCGCGCCACGTCCACCGCCACATTGCCGACGCCGATCACCACGACCGAACGGGCCCGCAGCGCGAAGCTGTTGGCGGCGGCGTCCGGGTGAGCGCTGTACCACGAGACGAACTCGGTCGCGGAACAGCTGCCGGGCAGGTCCTCGCCGGGGACGGCGAGGCCGCGATCGGTCGCGGCCCCGACGCAGTACACGACCGCCTGGTAGAGCTCACCGATCCGTTCGGGCGGGATCCCGCCGCCGCCCACCTCGACATTGCCGAGGAAGGTGATCCGCTCGTGCTCCAGGACGGTCCGCAGGCTGTTCTGCAGCGATTTGATCTTCTCGTGATCGGGGGCCACGCCGTAGCGCACCAGGCCGTACGGGCAGGGGAGCCGGTCCAGCACATCGACCCGGATGCCGGGCACCCGGTCCTGCTCGATCAGGGCCTGCGCGGTGTAGACCCCGCTGGGACCGGAGCCGACGACGGCGACACGGAGCACGGCGCACCTCTTCCCGCGGGATGCCTCCAGCATGACACCGGCGGTCGGGACGGGGGAGAGGCGCGCCCGGGGCGTGCTCAGGACGACAGCCCGCGCATCCGGTCGATCTCCACCGTCTGCTGGGCGACGACGTCCCCGGCCATCTCCTCGACCTGCACATTGTTCCCCTGCGAGAGCACGTCGGTCGCCATCGTGATCGCGCCCCGGTGGTGGGTGGTCATCAGCGTCAGGAAGAGTTTGTCGAAGGCCGCGCCGTTCGCCGCCCGCAGCTCTTCGAGCTGCGCCGGGGTCGCCATGCCGGGCATCGCCGCGTGGTCGTGGCCGCTCGCGCGCCTCTCTCCGCCGTTGTGCTTGAGCCACCCCTGCATGGCGCCGATCTCCGGCTTCTGGCCTGCGGTGATGCGCTCGGCGAGCCGCTTGACGGCGGCGGAGCCGGAGCGGCCGGGGGCGAGGTCGGTCATCTCCAGTGCCTGGGCATGGTGTTGCATCATCATCTGTACGTACCGGAAGTCGGCGGAGTTGGGGGTGTCGTCCCCGGCGGCCTTCAGCGCCTCCTCCGCGGACAGGGTCCGCGCGGGCTCTCCCGGCTTTCCGGGCGCCACCACCGAACGGCCCCCGTCCGTCCCTGCCTTCGTACGGCTGTCACCGCTCCCCGCGTCGCATGCGCCCAGGGTGAGAGCGACGGCCGCGACGAGCACGGAGCTGCGGACACACATGGTCTGACGGCGGATCAACAAGTGGGCCTCCATTGCCATATGGGGTGGTTGCCCACCGTCCTAACACGCTTCCGCACGACAGCGATCAGAAACTTTCATTACGTCTCTGTTGCCATCTGTTGGGATGGCCATGACAAGGACGATACTGCCGAGGTCCGTGAACCGTTCAACTACGTTCGGATACATGGGAGGACGCAGTGATTTCGTTGCACACGAGCCCGGTGCGGCGCAGACGCCTCGGGGCCGCCGCGGCGGTCGCCGGGCTGCTGGCCACGCTGTTCCTGGCCGGTCCCGCGGCCGCGACGCCCGACCCCGGTGACGCGGCCGCCGCCCGTACCGATGTCTCCGCCGCCCAGGAAGCCGAAGCCGCGGCCGCCATCAGGAGCGGTGAGATACCCGGCGTGGACGAGATCGTCCACAGCGGCAACATCACCCATCTGGCCAACGTCCCGAAGGACGCGCTCAAGGGGCTGAACACGGACCTGGCCTTCCAGGGGAAGTACGCCTTCGCGGGAAACTACGACGGCTTCCGGATCTACGACATCAGCAATCCCAAGTCTCCCAGGACGGTCGCCCAGGTCCTCTGCCCCGGTTCGCAGAACGACATCTCGGTCTCGGGAAACCTGCTCTTCCTGTCCACCGACTCCTCGCGCAGTGACAACTCCTGCACCAGCACCACCCAGCCCGCCACGGAGAAGTCCTCCTGGGAGGGCATGAAGGTCTTCGACATCAGCGACAAGCGCAACCCGAAGTATGTCGCCGCCGTCGAGACGGCCTGCGGATCGCACACCCACACGCTGGTCCCCGAGCGCAAGAACGTATACGTGTACGTCTCCTCGTACGCGCCGAGCGAGGCGTTCCCCGACTGTCAGCCGCCGCACGACGGGATCTCCGTCATCAAGGTGCCGCGCGACGCACCCGAAAAGGCCGCCGTCGTGAACTTTCCGGTCCTCTTCCCGGACGGCGGCAACCCGGGTGCTCCGACCAACCCGGGTGTCTCCAAGACCACCGGCTGCCACGACATCACGGTGCTGCCCTCGAAGGACCTGGCCGCCGGAGCCTGCATGGGCGACGGTCTGCTGTTCTCCATCAAGGACCCGGAGCACCCGAAGATCATCGACCAGGTGCAGGACAACGTGAACTTCGCGTTCTGGCACTCCGCGACGTTCAACCAGAAGGCCGACAAGGTCGTCTTCACCGATGAACTCGGCGGCGGTGGCGCGGCCACCTGCAACGAGGAGGTCGGCCCGAAGCGCGGCGCCGACGGCATCTACGACATCGTCGGCAAGGGAGACCACCGCAAGCTGGTCTTCCGCAGCTACTTCAAGATCGACCGCCCGCAGGCCGACACGGAGGTCTGCGTCGCCCACAACGGTTCGATCGTCCCGGTCGAGGGTCGCGACGTGATGGTCCAGGCCTGGTACCAGGGCGGAGTCTCGGTGTGGGACTTCACCGACTCCTCGAAGCCGAAGGAGATCGGCTACTTCGAGCGCGGCCCCGTCAGCACCGACGCGGTCACCACGGCCGGCCCCTGGTCGGCGTACTACTACAACGGCTACATCTACTCCAACGACATCGCCAAGGGCTTCGACGTCCTGAAGCTCGACGACCGGCGGACCGACCCGGCGAAGCGGGTGCGACTGGACGAGCTCAATGTGCAGACGCAGCCGGACTATTTCGACCGCTGATCCGGCCGGCCCCTCCCTCGCACCTGCGCCAGTCGGCTCCACCGCGCACCCGTACCTCCCGTCGGGCGGATTCCCCGTCCGGCGGGAGGCATGCCGTCCAGGAGCCGCTCGGAGCCGACAGTCGCGTCAGGCGGCGGGCCTGGCGCTCCCGCCGGTCGCCGCCGCCCACTCCACCAGCAGCCGCTGGTAGTGCTCCTCGTCCTCGGGGGGCAGGCAGCCGCCGGAGCGCTGCCACAGGTCACGAATCTCTTTGTTCACCACGGCGGCGGGACGCACGGCATCGGAGGGGCACGGAGAACGGGACATAGGTACAGGCTAAGGCCCCGATGTGACAATCGGACCCATTGCGCGTCAGGGACATCTCTCACATGTCTCTCGGGCAACGCCCGGCAGCAGTCCGAGCGTCCGCAGCCCGTCGGGCCGCTCCTCCACCGGCAGATGCCGTACGAACCGCACGTCACAGCCCAGTGCCGCCGCCCCGCCGTCCGCGTGCGGTTCGTCGCCGACCATCACCACATGCGTCGGATCCTGTCCGAGGAGTGTGCAGGCCTTGTGGAAGAGCCGTGCGTCCGGCTTCTGGGCGCCGTGCTCGTACGACAGGACGTAGGCGTCCACCAGGGCGTCCAGCCCGTGCGCCCGGAACACCGGCCGAAGGTCCCAGCCGATGTTGCTGACCACACCGACGCGGGTGCCGTTGTCGCGCAGTGCGCCGAGCACCTCCGCCGCGTCCGGGTACGGCTGCCAGGCGGCGGGTGACCGGTGCCGCTCGTAGAGCGCGTCGTACAGTCCCGGATCCGGCAGGGCCACCTGCCGGGCCAGTCCGGTGTACGCGGCCCGGTGGAGTTCCGCACTCTCGTCACGGGTGGCCCACACGGCGGCGAGCCGGGCGGGCACCTGCCGGGGAGGCGGACCGCCCGGCAGCGCCCCGGCGTCCTCCAGCCCCCGCGCGTACCGCTCGAAGTCGGCCCCGCCGACCGTCACCCCCCGTTCGGCGAGAGCCGCGCGCAGCCAGGACCGGACCGGTTCGATACGGAACAGAGTCCCGGAGAAGTCGAAGAGCACACCCTTGATCCGCATGGGCGCGATCCTCCTCGGTTCAGGAACGCCGGGGCAAGGCCGGACGCTCCGGACCACCGCGTCCCTCGTAGCGTGCGAAGCCGGCGACGGAGAACCCGGCCACGGCTGCCCCCAGCAGCCAGCCGCCCATTACGTCGCTCGGCCAGTGCACCCCCAGATAGAGCCGGGTGACACCGACCCCGATCACCGACACCCAGCCGACCACCAGTGCCGTCCGCCACACCAGGGGGCCCGTGCCGTGCCGACGCAGCAGCCAGAGCAGCAGGGCGCAGCTCACCGTCGCCGTCATCGCGTGACCGGAGGGGAACGCGGCGTAATGGGCGGAGTCCACCGGATCCGGCCACCGCGGCCGTTCTCGGCCGACCGCGGACTTCAGTCCTTGCTGCAGGAGGGCCGACAGCACGCTCGTCACCGCCACCCACACCGCGAGCGCCCGCGCCCCGCGCCACCACAGCGCCACCACGGCCACCGCGATCAGAGCGCGCATGGTCCACGGATCCCACACCCAGTCGGTCAGGATCCGGTTCACGTGGACGAGGCCGGGTTCGGTGACCGCCCTGCGGTGCAGGGAGTCCGCGACCGTGCGATCGAGTGTCATCAGCGGCGACCAGCGCGCGGCGACCAGGATCAGCAGGATCAGTGCGAGGGCGGCGCAGACCGTGGCCGTACCGAACGGCGTGGCGCGGAAACAGGTACGGCCCGGTGGTACGAGGGACGGGGAGGACATGGGGCGATCTTCGCGGAAGATCCGCGCATCCGGCTATCCCAGTGCGCTGAGTCCCGGAAGGAAGGCCACCAGAAGCGGAACGGCGGGCACCAGGGCGGCCGCCGCGGTCAGTCGGAGCCGACGCCCCGCGGTGAGCCGCTCCACCGGGGTCAGCAGCCGGTTCACCCGCCGCGGCAGCTGCGCGTCCGGCGACGGGCAGGGGCCGAACACCCCCCGGTCCTCGTTGAGTTCCACCAGGGCCAGGGCGATCGTCAGCCGTCCGAAGCGCCTCGACGCCACATCGTCCGCGGCCAGTTCGACCAGCCGGTGCATCTCGTCACGGAAGGCGGCGAACACCGGCACCTGCGGAAACCCGGTCGCCAGCGCACCCGAACAGTGCAGCAGCCAGTCGTGCCGGGCCTTCGCGTGCCCTTGCTCATGGGCCAGCACCGCATCCAGCTGACGGCCTTTCAGGCGCCCGAGAGCCGCAGTGGTGATGACCAGTTGAGGTGCCGCACCAGGCAGCCACCAGGCGCCCGGACGCTCTCCCTCCAGGACGACGAGCCGGCCGCTGCCGGGCTCCTCCCCGGGCATCAGCGGGGAACGCACCAGCAATTCCGCCCGGCGCCGCCTGCGGCGCACCCGAGCCCGGTGGATCTCCCGGGTCAGCATCGCCGCCGTCCACACCCCGCCGAGCGCCAGCAGCACGGCCATGGCGGCGGACCACCGCCCGTACCCACTCAGCGCATACGCCTCCACCACGCCACGCGGCGCCGGTGCGAACACATGCCCGCGCACCGCCTGCCAGGCCGCTGCCGCGCTGAAGGTCATGGAGAGCGCGAAGGAGACCAGCACCGCGGCCACCACGCACTGCCATACCCACAGTGCGACGACCGGCTCGCGCTCCGGCCACTGCGCCCGCGCCATCAGACGCGGGGTCACGACGGCGGTCAGTGCGCCGAGCAGCAACAGGGCCAGGGAGACCAACATGGCGTCAGCCTATGAGTGGCGCGGTGGCCGCGGTATGGCTGTGCACGGCAAGTGACGTACGCCACGGTTTGCTCGTCCCCCTGTCTCACAGAGTGAGCAGCATCGCGAACATGGCGATCCCCATCGTCAGCCGGCAGGCGAGCGCGAGCTCGGGCCGTGTGCCCCAGCCGCCCCCGGCCGGTCCTTCCCCGACCGGTCCACCGCCGCCCGCCGTGGCGGCCACCGGTATCAGCCGGGCCCCCGACCGCAGTACGTACACCGCGTAGTAGGCCAGCAGCAGCCCGGTCAGCAGGGGTATGCCCCCGGCCGTCGCCACGCCGCCATGGCCCGCGTGCCCGCCGTGCCCCCCTCCACCGCCGGGCGCCATCGTCAACGCCATGTAGACCATCGCCGACGACCCGACCAGATGGTGCAGATGGTGCCCGCTGTGCCGGGAGAACCACAGCGCGCGCAACGCGGCCGCGCCGAACAGCACCGCGTACACCGCCCACCCCCACCCGGGTGGTGTCATGACGGCGGCCGGCATCGCCATGGCCGCCATGCCGAAGCCCATCAACGCCTCCGCACGCGCTGCCCTGCGCCCCTCCGCGGTCTCGCTCCGTGTGCGCAACAGGCAGTACGCGCCCGTCATCGCGCACGACGCCATGAGCAGCCAGCCGGACATCGCCGGTCCGTGCACAGCCCACCTCCCCCTGGACATACGACATGGGTCCCCCCTAGTCGATGCCCGGACCGGGACCGTCGTACGCGGCGCACTGGGGTGTACGGGGAGCGCGCGGGGGAGCGTTTTCCTCCGCGCGCCGTACTCACCCGGCCGGGTCAGCCGAGGGTGAGGGACTTGAAGGCGCGCGCCTGGTCGGTGATGGCGCCTGCCGTTCGCGGACCACGGCGGCAGTCTGGAAAGGGCCCTGCCCGTGCTCGTCGACCGTGCGGAGCGAAGCCGCGCCGGGCACTGACGGCCTCGCACCGGCGGCCCCGTCAGGGGCGGTGGCGCAGGGGGTGGTCCGCCGGTACCTCCACCATGACGATCCGGTGCCCGTCCGGATCACGGATCCACATCTCGACGAGCCCCCACGGCTCGCGCTCCGGCGTCCGCAGCACCTCGACGCCGCGGGCCGACACCTCCTCGTGCGCCGCCCGGACGTCCGCGACCTGCATCCAGAGTTCGAGACCGGGCACCGGCGGTGCGGCGGCGCGCCCGGAGACCTCCAGGAAGCCGCCCCCGAGGAAGTAGACCGTGCCCCGCTCGGGGCCGGTGCCGAACTCCCGGTAGACGGGCAGCCCGAGGGACTCCCCGTAGAACACCCGTGACCGCTCGGGATCGGCCGGGCGCAACAGGATCCTGCTGCTCAGCACATGAACCATGCGCCGCACTCTAGTGCTGTGGCCGGACAGATCTGCCGGGAAGCTCACTGCGTCCGGTGCGGTGCGTCGCAAGGCGGAGGACCGCCCTCGTGCCGGACGCACTCGGATGAGGCGACAACGTGGCGCGGTGCCGTGCCGGGCGTCGCGAGCCGGTGAACCTTTCCGGTCACAGCACCAGGGTCTTTCCTCTGCGTCGGGGCGGGTCGGCGAGAGGGCCCGGTGCCGGGGCACGCGAGCCCGGCGCGATCCGGACGAGCGGGCCCGGGGCCGGAACACGCGCGTTACGCTGCTCCGGCACGGCCAGAGCAGAGAAACGGAGAGCCACCGCCATGGACATAGCCCCCGCGCAGGACTCGCAGCTGACCTTCCGCGACGCGGCCGACGCCGATGTGCCCGCACTCGTGACGTTGATCGAGTCGGCGTACCGCGGGGACTCCAGCCGGGCCGGATGGACCACCGAGGCGGACATCCTGCAGGGGCAGCGGACCGACCCGGACGGCGTCCGTCAGGTCGTCGAAGAGCCCGGCAGCCGGCTGCTCGTGGTGGAGCGCGATGGCGCGCTCCTCGCCTGCTGCCAGCTCGAACACCGCGGCGACGCCGCCTACTTCGGGATGTTCGCGGTCCGTCCCGAGCTGCAGGGAGCCGGCCTCGGCAAGGTGATCATCGCCGAGGCCGAGCGTAACGTCCGGGAGAGCTGGGGGGTGACGGAGATGCACATGACCGTGATCTCGGTGCGCGAGGAACTGATCGCCTGGTACGAGCGCCGCGGCTACCGCCGTACGGGCAGGCTCAGCCCGTTCCCGTACGGCGATGAGCGCTTCGGTGTCCCGCAGCGTGACGATCTCGCGTTCGAACTCCTGGTCAAGGACCTGGTCTGACCGGGGCGGCGATCAGGCGGTGAAGCGGCCGGCGCGGCGGATCTCCGGGTAGTCGGTGGTCGCGCCGTCCAGCCGCAGAGCGCGTACCAGCCGCAGATGGTCCTGGGTGTTCACCACCCAGCCGATGACCTTCAGCCCTTCGGCGTGCGCCTGCTCGACCACCTCCAGGGTGAGGCGGCGGATGTTCAGCGCCAGCGTCTGCGCACCCACCGCCTTCGCCCGGTCCACCACGTCGTCGCGCCAGCGGCTGGCGATGAGCACGGTCCGTGCCCCCGGCACCAGCTGCGCGATCTCGGCGACCGCCTCGTCGTGGAACGACGACACTTCGACCCGGTCGACGAGGCCGCGCCGCAGCATCACTTCGGCCAGCGCGCGGGCCGCGGCCACATCCTTGATCTCGGCCTGTACGGGGGACCGTACGGCGTCGAGCACCTCCTCGAAGACCGGCACCCGCTCGCCCAGTCCGGCATCGAGTTCGCGTAGTTCGGAGAGGGTCTTCTCGGCGATCGGACCGTTGCCGTCCGTCGTGCGGTCCACTTCGGCGTCGTGCATGACGGCCAGCGCGCCGTCCTTGCTCAGATGCAGGTCGAGTTCGATGGCGTCCATCCCGGCCCGTTCCGCGTGGACGAACGACCGCAGGGTGTTCTCCGGCTCGATGCCCATCACTCCGCGATGACCGATGGTGAGAAAGGACAAGGCAACTCGCTTCCGTCGACGGCGTCTTCCCGCGGGCTGCTCCTACCCACGAAGCACCGCGGCATTACGGCAATCCGGCAGCCTAACGGCCCGCTGCCGGGAGGGAACCGCCCGGCGCCGCGGGAGCGGCGGCGTGCTCCCGGACATCGGCGGCACCGAGCGGGAGCCCGGTGACGACGGCTGCGACACGGACGGCACGGATGCTCACGCGGCGGATCTGTGGTGGTGGAGCGAAGGGCGGACGCCGTCCGTCCTACCGGTCTGCGGCCGTGCCCGGCGAGCCGTGTCACCCATGCGTGGGCGCGTCCCGCACAGCCTGATCGCTCATGTGTTCGGGATTCGCCGGGTCGGCGATGCCGGAATGTGCCAGGTCGACGGAAGTAGTCGCCTCGTCGGTTCTGTACAGGAAGAATCGCGGTGACCATGGGGGGTCGGCAGGATAATCTTCTGAGTCCCACTTGTCCGAAGGAACCGCACACGGATACGGTTGCTTGACGCGAGGTTCCCCCGTGGAGGAAGTGTTATGACGGAAATTCTTGTGCACGACGTCGCCGCAGGTGACATAGCTACGGATCAACGAGTGGTCGATCACCCCGCCTGGCCCGCGCTCAAGAATGCCGTGGAGGAGATCCGCCCCTGGCAGTCGAAGGACGGATCCATCGACTTCGACGCCGAGAACGCGCCGTCCCCGGCGGTCGCCGGGGCGACCCTGGAGCGCGTGATCGCCGCGGTCGAGGAGCTCTCCCCGCTGCTTCCGCACGACGCCGCCTACCACCGCGCCCTTGTCGCGGACCTGCGCCGCTGGGCCGCGGACGGCTTCGGCGTGCCGGACTTCCTCGACTCGCTGCTCGCCTTCCAGCCGGCCAAGGACCGCGCCGACGGGGTGCAGCACCTGGTCCTCTTCGCGATGTACACCCAGAACGGCAACCCGGACCGTAACCTCGAAGCGGTCGTGCTGCGGATGGTCTGGCCCGAGTGGCTGGCCGAGCTCGAAGCCACCCGCTACGACAACCCGCTGTTCTGCGGCATCACTTTCGAGGGCTTCACCTCGGGTTACGACACCAATTCCGCGGTGCTCTTCCCGGAGACCGTCGCTGTGCGCGAGGCCCCGGAGCGGTTCAGCTGGGGCGGGATCTTCTGCGACCGCGAGGCCGCCCGCTTTCGCCGGGTCACCGAGGCGTCGGTCGAGCTGCTCGGCGTCGAGCTGCCCGACGACATCCGCGAGATGGTCGGCGACCAGCAGCGCTGCGAGCAGGCCTTCGTGCTCTGGGACATGGTCCACGACCGGACGCACAGCCACGGCGACCTGCCGTTCGACCCCTTCATGATCAAGCAGCGCCAGCCGTTCTGGATGTACGGGCTCGAAGAGCTGCGCTGTGACCTCACCGCCTTCAAGGAGGCCGTGAAGCTGGAGGCCGACGGCTTCCCGCAGGGCCGCGACGTCCAGTACGCCGTGCTGTTCGACCGGATGTTCCGCTTCCCCGTCACCGGCGAGCGCGTCCGTAACTACGACGGCCTCGGCGGCCAGCTGCTCTTCGCGTACCTCCACAAGCACGACGTCGTCCGCTGGATCGACAACACGCTGCGGATCGACTGGGACCGTGCCCCGCAGGTCACCAATCAGCTCTGCGCCGAGATCGAGAAGCTCTACCGCGACGGCATCGACCGTCCCAAGCTCGTGCACTGGTTCGCCGCGTACGACCTCGTCTCCACCTACCTCGCCCCCCACCCGGGCTCCCGCTGGGCCAAGGGCCCGGACGCGCTCGATGTGTCGCAGCCGCCGCGGAAGCTCGTCGACGAGGTGCTTCCCGACGAGTTTCCCCTGAGCATGTTCTATGAGGCGCTCTCCAAGAAGCTGAAGAACGTGATCGCCTCGACCAAGGGGATCACCGCCGCGGATGCCGAGCGGGCAGCCGCGTGAGCGCCGGTCCTGAGGAGGCGGTGGCCATGAACGGAAACGGCAAGGGCAACGGGAGCGGTGCTCTCGAAGGTGCCGTGGTCGCGGTCGCCGGAGCCGCCGGCCCGGCGGGCCGGGCCGCGCTGCTGAGGCTCGCCGAAGCCGGTGCGACCGTCGTCGCCTCCGACGCGGACGCCACCCGCCTGGCCGAGGCGGTCGACGCCGCCCGCTATGCCCACGGCGGCGCCACCGTCACGGGTGACACGGTCGATCTGCTGGACCTCGGCGCCACCCGCGACTGGGCGAACAAGACGGAGAAGGAATTCGGCCGGATCGACGGTCTGGTCCACCTCGTCGGCGGCTGGCGCGGCAGTTCCACCTTCGGTGAGACCGACCTCGCCGACTGGAACCTGCTGGAGAAGCTGCTGATCCGCACGGTCCAGCACACTTCGCTGGCCTTCCAGGAGGGCCTGCAGCGCAGCGACCGGGGCCGTTATGTGCTGATCAGCGCGGCCGGGGCGAGCAAGCCCACCGCGGGAAACGCGGCCTACGCCGCGTCGAAGGCCGCGGCCGAGGCCTGGACCCTCGCCCTCGCGGACGCCTTCCGCAAAGCGGGGGGCGAGGAAGGGCCCAGAACGGCGGCTGCGATCCTGGTCATCAAGGCACTGGTGCACGACGCGATGCGCGCCGAGCGCCCCCATGCGAAATTCGCGGGCTTCACCGACGTCAAGGATCTGGCCGACGCCATCGTCGGCGTCTGGGACCGGCCCGCCCCGGAAGTGAACGGAAAGCGCCTGTGGCTGACCCCGCAACCGTAAGGACCGACGCGCGACGCCACCACGACCCACAGGTACGCGGTTTCGCCAGTGACAACTACGCGGGCACGCACCCGGAGATTCTCGCGGCCATCGCGCTTGCCAACGGCGGTCACCAGATCGCCTACGGCGAGGACGAATACACCGGGCACCTCCAGCGTGTCATGCACAGCCACTTCGGCCCCACCGCCGAAGCCTTTCCGGTCTTCAACGGAACTGGCGCCAACGTCGTCTCCCTCCAAGCGATGACCGACCGCTGGGGCGCGGTGATCTGTGCGGAATCCGCCCACATCAATGTCGACGAGGGCGGTGCCCCGGAGCGGGTGGGCGGTCTCAAGCTGCTCACCGTGCCCACTCCGGACGGCAAACTCACGCCCCAGCTCATCGACCGGCAGGCGTACGGCTGGGACGACGAGCACCGGGCCATGCCGCAGGTCGTCTCGATCACCCAGAACACCGAGCTGGGCACGGTCTACACGCCCGACGAGATCCGCGCGATCTGTGAGCACGCCCACGGCCACGGCATGAAGGTCCATCTGGACGGGGCCCGGATAGCCAACGCCGCGGCGTCGCTGGACGTACCGATGCGTACGTTCACCAACACCGTCGGCGTCGACGTCCTGTCCTTCGGCGGCACGAAGAACGGGGCGATCTTCGGCGAGGCCGTGGTGGTCCTGAACCCGGACGCCGTGCGTGCCATGAAGCACCTGCGCAAGCTGTCGATGCAGCTCGCCTCGAAGATGCGCTTCGTCTCCGTGCAACTGGAGGCGCTGCTCGCCGGGGACCTCTGGCTGCGCAATGCCCGGCACGCCAACGCCATGGCCCAGCGGCTCGCGGATGGCGTGCGTGCGGTGGACGGGGTGGAGATCCTGCATCCCGTCCAGGCCAACGCCGTCTTCGCACGGCTGCCGCACGAGGTGAGCGAGCGACTGCAGAAGCGCTTCCGCTTCTACTTCTGGGACGAGGCCGCCGGTGATGTGCGCTGGATGTGCGCCTTCGACACGACGGAGGACGATGTCGACGCGTTCGTTCTCGCGCTGAAGGACGAGATGGCGAAGTAATCAGTCTGAATAAGTATGCGGTTGACTGGAAGTGTATTGACATCCGGTCGACCGCATACTTACGCTCGGCGGTCATGGAGCTGATCCAGCAAGTCCCGGAGCTTACCGCTTACCTTGCCGCGGACGAGGTCATCGACCACGGGCACCCGGTGGTACAGGAGGTGGTCGCCGCTCTCCGTGGCAGGACCACCGACGCATACTCATACGCGGCTGCCGCCTATGTCTTCGTGCGCGACACGATTGCGCACTCGGCGGACGTGGGCGACATGCGGGTCGTCTGGCGCGCCTCCGACGTCCTCGCGACACGCATCGGCATCTGTCACGCCAAATCCCATGCCCTGGCCGCCCTCCTCCGCGCGGCGGGCATCCCGACCGCCCTCTGTTATCAGGCGCTCTGCGAGGACGACGGGGAGCCCGGTCCCGTGCACGGGCTGATCGCGGTCAGACTGCCCGGCCGTGACCGCTGGGACCGTCAGGACCCCCGCGGCAACAAGCCGGGCGTCGACGCCCACTTCTCGCTCGACGGAGAGCGGCTGGCGTGGCCCGTTCGGCCGGAGTTCAATGAAGTGGACTATCCAGTACTCTACGCTGAACCGTATCCGGCGGTACTGCACGGTCTGAGGTCCGCCGAGGACCGCCCGCAGCTGTGGCGTACTCTCCCCACAGCGCTCTGAGATCCCGTCCCGAGACAAGGCAGTCGATGACCCTGACGTTCACCGTCTCCGACGACGTACGCGCCCTTGCCCCCGGCTTCACCCATATCGCCGTCGAAGCGCGTGACCTGGTCAACGGGCCCAGCAGCGAGGACAGTTCGGCCCTGCTGGACAAGGCTGCCCACCGGCTGGCCGAACGCCTCGATGGCCGGGCCCCGCACGAGGACCCGCGCCTCGCCGCCTGGCGCGAGACGTACACCGCCTTCGGCGCCAAACCCTCCCGCACCCGCAACTCCGCCGAGGCCCTGGCCCGGCGCGCGCTCACCGACGCCGGGCTGCCGCGCATCAATCTGCTGGTCGACCTCTACAACGCCATCAGCGTCGCCCATCTGATTCCTGTCGGCGGCGAGGACACCGACCGCATCAGCGGCACCATGCGACTCGTGCGCTCCACCGGCCAGGAGCCGTTCGTCACCGTCGCGGGCGGCGAGGAGACCGTGGAGCACCCCGAGCCCGGCGAGGTCGTCTGGTGCGACGACGAGGGCGTCACCTGCCGTCGCTGGAACTGGCGTCAGGGACTGCGCACCCGGCTCACCGAGGAGTCCGTGAACGCCGTGTTCCTGCTGGAGCGCCTGGCGCCCATGACGATCGGCGAACTCGAAGCCGCAGGCGCCGAACTCGCCGAGCGGCTGGAGAAGCTGAGCCCCGGAGCACGGATCACCGTCGGTGCTCCGGAGTGACGTTTCAGCCGTGGCCGTGAACCGGTCGCGTCAGCTCGCCCCACGCACCTCGGCGGCCGTCGGAGCCGTACCGCCGAGGTGCGCGGGCACCCACCAGGTGTCGCTCGCGTCCCTCGGGCGTACGGGATAGGCGCGCTGGGCCGCTTCGAGGAGCTCCTGGACCCGCTCCCGCAGCCGCCGGGTGATCGCGCCCGCGTACTGGTCGGTGGGCGCCTCCACCGGCTCGCCGACCCGGATCGTCACGGGAAAGTGGGAGCGCTTGAAATTGCGCGGCCGCCCCTTGGTCCACACCCGCTGCGTCCCCCACAGCGCCATCGGGATCAGCGGGACGCCGGCCTCCTGGGCCAGTCGGGCGGCACCCGACTTGAAGCTCTTCAGCGTGAACGACTCCGAGATCGTCGCCTCGGGGAACACGCCCACGATCTCCCCGGACCGCAGCGAGGCGAGCGCGTGCGCATACGCGTCCTCGCCCTGTTTGCGGTCGACGGGGATGTGCTTCATCCCGCGCATCAGCGGACCGGAGACCTTGTGCCGGAAGACCGATTCCTTCGCCATGAAGCGGACGAGGCGCTTCTGCGGCAGCGCCGCGAGCCCGGTGAAGATGAAATCCAGATAGCTGATGT
Organism: Streptomyces sp. NPDC104309; assembly: GCF_055584025.1. Classification (NCBI taxonomy): domain Bacteria; kingdom Bacillati; phylum Actinomycetota; class Actinomycetes; order Kitasatosporales; family Streptomycetaceae; genus Streptomyces; species Streptomyces sp. NPDC104309. The sequence continues at coordinate 139,970 of NZ_JBVJMV010000020.1, forward strand.
GATTGCTGACCAGCACCGCGCCACCGGTCTTCGGGATGTGCTCGGAACCCTGAGTGTCGATCTTCAGGTCAAGCGCCTTGAAAAATGTACGAGCGGCGCCGATGACCGGTCGATAGACGAGTTCTGCCATCTGGGGAAGACCCTTCTTCAGCGCCTGGGGAGGGTTCTCCCGGCGGAAGTTACGCAGCCGTAGGTTTGCGGCATTGCGCCGATCGTGCCCCATGCGCGACGCGGTGGCCAGTCTCAGGGGGCGCGGGGCGCGAGATTCTCGTCACGTGGAAGCGCGGGGAATGCCACGGTGCCCGGCGGTGCTGACCTCTTGCGAAGAGCTCTGACAGGAGGCCGTAGGTGGACGGGCAGACGCACGGGAGAACGCTGGATGCGGCCCGACTCGGCGCGGAATTGGGGGAGAAGGCGACCCTGGTGCAGTTCTCCAGCGCGTTCTGTCAGCCGTGCCGGGCCACCCGGCGCACTCTTGCCGAGGTGGCGCGCATGGTGGACGGCGTGGCCCACGTCGAGATCGACGCCGAGGCGCATCTCACTCTCGTGCGCGAGCTGGGGATCAGCCGGACGCCGACCGTACTGGTCCTCGACCCCGGCGGCCGGATCGTCCGCCGGGCCGTCGGGCAACCGCGCACCGTCGACGTCGTCGCCGCACTGGGACAGGTGATGTGACGGACCGTGACGCATCTCCCACATTGCGGAACGCTCTTGACTGCACCCACCACGCATCGTCAGTCTGACGCTATGCCGCCGGAACTCCTTCTCTACGGCCGGGCCCATGTGGATCTCGCCCGAAACGCGAGTGCGCGCTGTCCGGGTGCCTGAGCAGACAAGGCCCCGTACACCTCTTCCGCAGAAGGACATCTCCATGACGGCTTCGCCCGAGCTCGGCACCTCCCGCACGGCTTCCCCCGAACTGCTCCGCTCGGTCTTCCGGCAGCACGCCGCCGGCGTCGCAGTGATCACCGCCGCAGGCGACCGGCCGGTCGGCTTCACCGCCACCTCTTTGAACTCCGTCGCCGCCGAGCCGCCGCTGATCTCCTTCGGGGTGGGAACCTCGTCCTCCAGCTGGCCGGTCGTGGCCGAGGCCGAGCACATCGGCGTCCACATACTCGGTGAGCACCAGCAGGATCTGGCCGCCACGTTCGCCCGCAGCGGCGCCGACCGGTTCGGCCCGTCCACCTATTGGCGCAGTGGACCCGAAGGCGTGCCGGTGCTCGACGGCGTGCTGGCGTGGCTGGTCTGCCGCGTGGTGGCCCGGATCCCGGCGGGCGACCATCGGATCGTGATCGCGGAGGCCGTGGTCGGAGATCCGGCCGGAGGCGGTCGCCCGCTGCTCTATCACCAGGGCCGTTTCACCGCCCTGCGGGACTGAGAACTCCCAAGCGGCACGTGGGTGCGGCACGTTGGCCAGATCACAGTTCCAAGCGCTTGCTCATGGGTAAAGCACTGGGTGTACTGACTAGTAATATTTCCTTCGGAGCATCGGTCGCCCCGACCGGAAACCGCCCCATCAGGCGCCTATGCTGCGTGCAACAAGGCAGCCCAGAAATGACGATGCAGTAGGAGAGCCGGCGTGAGCTTGAGGATCGTTGTCTGTGTCAAGTACGTGCCCGACGCCACTGGTGACCGGCATTTCGCCGATGATCTGACGCTGGACCGTGAGGATGTCGATGGTCTGTTGTCGGAGCTGGACGA
>NZ_JBVJMV010000021.1:0-138996 GCF_055584025.1 Streptomyces sp. NPDC104309
CCGGGTGCATGCGGCGGGCGGCAACATGCCCCGGGACGGACGGTGAACTGAACAACCTCACCTGGGACAGCGACAAGAAGACGAGGGACGGGACAGGTCAGTCGGTACAGCCTCCAGCATCCGGGCCGTGACCGGGGTGTTTGTCGAGCGATCGGTTCCGATATATCGTTGACGCATCGCGACAGGTCAAAAATGAAAGGAATGCAACGATGCGTTCACGTGGACACGAGCATGAGCACGGGCATGGACACGGGCATTGCGGGCCCGGTCATCCGGGTCGGGGCGACTTCGAGGGCCGTCGGGCGGCCTTCGGTCCGTTCGGTCCGCCGTTCGGTGGTGGACCCTTCGGCGGTGGCCCCTTCGGTGGCGGGCGTGGCCGGGGCGGCGGCCGGGGGAGGGCGCGCCGCGGTGACGTGCGTGCGTCGATCCTGGCGCTGCTGAAGGACCGGCCGATGCACGGGTACGAGATGATCCAGGAGATCGGCGAGCGCAGCGGCGGGGCCTGGCGGCCCAGTCCGGGTTCGGTCTACCCGACCCTTCAGCTGCTGGAGGACGAGGGCCTGATCGTCAGCGCGAGCGAGGGCGGCAAGAAGCTGTTCACGCTCACCGACGCCGGTCGCACCGAGGCGGAGTCGGGTCCCGACGCGCCGTGGGAGGAAGCCGGGCGCGGGGTCGACTGGGAAAGCGTCAACGAGATCCGGCAGGCCGGCTTCGGCCTGATGGAGGCGTTCGGCCAGGTCTGGAAGACCGGCTCGGCCGATCAGCGCCAAAAGGCGCTCACGGTCATCAACGACGCCCGGAAGAAGCTCTATCTGATCCTCGCCGACGAGCACTGATCCGTGGGTGGGGTGCCGAGGGCCTCGCGGCCGAGCCGCGAGGCCCTTTCCGTCGTTCCGGTGGTCTCAGGCGGCGACGAGCCCGCCGAGCTTCCGCAGGGACTCGACCAGGGCGGCGGTCGCGGAGTCTTTGAGCTTGCCCGCCATCAAGGAGACCGCGGCGCCGGTGAACTCCCCGTCGATACGTACCGTGGTCGCATCCCCGTCGGGCGTCAGTGAGTAGCGCATGGCCAGGTTGACGCCCATCGGTCCCTTGCCCCTGGTGGTCAGCAGGCGCGCGGTCTCCAGCTCCGCCACCGTCCAGGTCACCTCGGCTGGGAAGCCCATGAGTTTCATGTTCTCCTCGTAGGTGGCCGCGAGTTCGAGTGTCGCCGGGCCGCCCTTGGGGAAGCTGGTGTGGGTGGCGTTCCACTGGTCGTACGCGGTGAAGTCCGTCAGCTGGGCCCAGACCTTCTCGGCCGGTGCTTCGATGCGCGCCTCTGCACTGACTTCGGCCATGCGACCACCCCTTCTCGGCGGGTTACGGTGTCGCGGAACGTAGTCGCACCGACGCGAACATTCAATACTGATGAACCGTCAGATCTACGGACCCCACTCCTTCCCCTCCGCTCCCGCCCGCCAGATCAGAGCCGCGTCGAATCGGTCGCAGGCGCGCGGGTGCGGGCCGTCGTCATGGCAGTGGAACGCGGCCCAGAAGAGATCGGCGCGCAGGGCGTCCGCCGGTGCGTGGACCCGGTACACGTACTCCTGCCCGTCCAGCGCCGGTAGGGCGACCAACCAGGACACGTACGCGTACTCCCTTCCGGCTGCCGTATGGATGGTGTGGGACGTGCGAGGGGCGGTTTCCGGTTGCTCCGGGAGCGCGGCGCAAGGCGGCGCGCGCCGTTTTTCCGGATCGGGTCCCGGAATGGCGAGATCTCATCCGTAAGGAGGAGAGGGCGCTCTGGTGTGCCCAACTTGCGTGGGATGCCTAAATGGGCCCCTCCGGCGATGCTTCGGGGCCGTGGGACTGATGGGGTGAGAGGTGTGCAAAACCGGACGCCGTGGATCCCTCAGCAGCCCGCACCGAACCGTGCTGAGTTCGACGCCAGACTCACTGCGGAGCTGGCCGCGGTGGTGACGGGCGCCCGCAGGCGCGCACTGCGGGACGGCGACCGGCAGATCGACACGGCGCATGTGCTGCACTCCCTCATCGAATCGGATCCCGAGGTGCGGTCGGCCTTCGAGGGCGGACCTCAACTGGCGAAGGTGCTCGGCTATCTCGTCCAGCGCAGTATCGGATACGGGCTCCGCTGGCAGGGCTCGGTGGAGGACTCCGGCGCTGTCCCCGTCGTCAGGGATCCGGACTCCGCCACGCGGGGCGCGGGAGTGGAGGGCTGGTCGCCCTCGGCCGCCTCGGCCATGGCCGAAGCCCACGAGCGAGCGGCGCTGCGCGGCGATGTGCGGGCCGGAGGGCTCGACCTGCTCGCGGCGCTGGCCATGGATCACGAATGCAGGGCCGTCGAGGTGCTGGAGCGGGCCGGTGTCGACGCCGAGCAGCTCGCAGCCCGGATCGTGGGGGCCTCCGGCCAGGGCCGGCACGGGGCCTGGGGCTGACCGCCCGGCATACCGGCGCCGAATGGGCGCGGCAGTTCGTCCAGGAGCCCGCCGTCCGGTCTGATGGCCGGTGGGCTGGGCGCAGAGGTGTGAAGTGCGGGGGCTGCTGGAGGAGGCCGTCATGGAGCCGAGCACCTGACGGAGAGGGTGCGTCAGTGGTCACCGGGGTGACGCTCCTGACCGCAGCTGTCATGATGTGCCGATGCACGCGTCTCAGGGGAGAAGCGCCGGCCTGGGACTCGCCCTGGCCTCGGCGTTCGCATTCGGTGGTTCAGGGGTGGCGGCCAAGCCGCTCATCGAGGCGGGGCTCGATCCGCTCCATGTGGTCTGGCTACGGGTGGCGGGTGCCGCCCTCGTCATGCTGCCTGTCGCCTGGCGCCACCGGGACCTCGTGCGCAGTCGGCCGGTCCTGCTGCTGGGGTTCGGGTTGCTCGCCGTCGCGGGTGTGCAGGCCTGCTACTTCGCCGCGATCTCCCGTGTACCCGTCGGTGTCGCGCTCCTCGTCGAGTATCTGGCGCCCGCGCTCGTCCTGGGCTGGGTCCGCTTCGTCCAGCGCCGTCCGGTCACTCGGGGGGCCGCGGTCGGTGTGGTGCTCGCCGTCGCGGGACTCGCCTGCGTGGTCGAGGTCTGGTCCGGGCTGAGCTTCGACGTGGTCGGGCTGCTGCTCGCGCTCGGTGCCGCCTGCTGTCAGGTCGGCTACTTCGTCCTGTCGGACCAGGGGAGCGCGGACCGGGCGGAAGGCGTCGAACCGCCCCATCCGGTCGGTGTCATCGCGTACGGATTGCTGATCGGTACGGTCGTCCTCACCGCGGTCGCAAGGCCCTGGAAGATGGACTGGACGGTCCTGGGCGGCAGCGCGGTCATGGACGGTACGGATGTTCCCGCCTGGCTGCTGATCGTCTGGATCGTGGTGATGGCGACGGTGGTCGCCTATGTCACCGGGGTGATCTCGGTGCGGCTGCTCTCTCCCGCGGTCGCGGGCGTCGTCGCCTGCCTGGAGGCGGTCATCGCGACCGTGCTCGCCTGGGTGCTGCTCGGCGAGCACCTGTCGGCGCCCCAGCTCATCGGCGGTTCCATGGTGCTGATCGGTGCCTTCATCGCCCAGTCGGCGACGCCGAGGACGCCCTCCGGCCCGGTTGCCTCGGGACCGGGTGAGGGGCGCGCCGAGAGACCGGACGCAGACCGAGCCGCAGCAGAGGGGGAGTTGTCCGCGGGCCGCACTGCGACGTAGCCTGCGGATCATGTACTCGACCGTGCTTTCGCCGCCCGCCGCCTAGCGCGGGCGGCCACTCCTGACGAAGACCGGGCTCGGGCAGTTCCCGAGCGGATCGTCGCTGCCCGTGTGGAGCCGAGCGACCACCGTTGCGTCTTCATCCGGAGAAGTCATATGTCGAATCCTGCTTCCGGCCTGCCCGTCGGGCGGAGCCTCATCTATCTGATCGTCGCCGGTGTGGCCTGGGGTACTGCCGGGGCCGCCGCTTCGCTGATCTTCGAGGTCAGCGACCTGGGGCCGCTGGCCCTGTCCTTCTGGCGCTGTGCGGGCGGCCTCGTACTCCTGCTCGCCGCTCTGGCGCTGCGGCCCCGACGCGCGGCCGTCCCGGCCGAACCACGCGGCCGTCGGATGCTGCGCGTCCTGGGCACCGGCGCGGGCCTCACCGTCTTCCAGAGCGCGTACTTCGCGGCCGTCGAGGCGACCGGACTCGCGGTCGGGACGGTCGCCACTCTCGGGGCGGGCCCCGTGCTCATCGCGGTCGGTGCGCGGCTGACCATGGGGGAACGGCTGGGGCGCGGCGGGTCGGCCGCTGTCGTGGCTGCGCCGGCCGGGCTCGCCGTGCTGGTGCTCGGCGGCGACGGGGCGACGGTACGGCCCGCCGGAGTCGCCCTGGCGCTGCTCTCCGCGGCCGGCTACGCGACGATCACCCTGCTGACCCGATGGCTCGGCCGTGACGGCGGCACCACCGACTCCCTGGCCACGAGCGCCTGGGCCTTCGGTATCGGAGCCGTCGGACTGCTGCCGATGGCCGCGGCAGAGGGGCTCGTACCCCACACCGCTCAGCCCACGCAGGTGGTGACGCTCCTGGTGTACGTGGCGGCGGTGCCGACGGCGCTCGCCTATGCGCTCTACTTCGCGGGCGCCGCCGCGGTGCGTGCCGCGACGGTGTCCGTGATCATGCGCTCGAACCGGTCAGCGCGGCGGTCATCGCCGTCGTGGTGCTCCGTGAGCGGCTCACCGCAGCCACCGTCGTCGGGACGCTGCTGCTCCTCGTGGCCGTGGCGGGGCCGGCGTTCGCCGAGGCGCGCGGCGCCGCGCACGCGCGCCGCCGGGCGGCGGCACCGGCCTGACCGCCGGGGTGGACGTGGACCTCGTCTCCGGCGGCGGGCCCGTCCACCCCGAGCGGCTCAGAGCGCGGTGATGTAGTCCGGCAGCGCGATGGCGGGGTCGAGATCGTCCGAAGGCAGCGGTGTCGCATAGCCGTGGGCGAGCGGGACGACGCCTGCCCAGTGGGGGAGGCCGAGGTCGCGGGGCTCGTCGTTGGGACCGCCGGTGCGGATCTTGGCGGAGACCTCCTGGAGGTCGAGCCGGATCACCGCGGTCGCGGCGAGTTCCTTCTCGTCGGCGGGCCGCGAGTCGGCGGACCGGCCCGGCACCACGTGGTCGACGATCGCATCGAGGGCGGTCCGCCGCTCCCGGGGGTCCGTCACCGTGCGCGCGATGCCGTGGACCACCACGGAGCGGTAGTTGATCGAGTGGTGGAAGGCGGAGCGCGCCAGCACCAGCCCGTCGACATGCGTCACCGTCAGGCAGACGGGCAGTCCGGGGTCGGTCCGGCCGGACTCCCGCAGCGGGCGGGAGCCGGTCGAGCCGTGTACGTAGAGACGCTCGCCGATCCGTCCGAAGAGCGTCGGCAGGACGACCGGCGCGCCGTCACGGACGAAACCGAGATGGCAGACGTACGCCTCGTCGAGTATGGAGTGGACCAGTTCCCGGTCGTACGCCGCGCGGTCGCGGGAACGGGTCGGGACGGTGCGCTCGGTCGGCTGGTATCCGGCCGCGGCGTCCGGGCCCGTGGTCTCTGGCGATGCGGTGTCCGACATTGCGTACTCCATTGCACTAGTGCATAATCTCGTTTGTGCTAGGAGAGTATCGGATCGTCGGGCGGCGTGCATCGGAGATTGCCGCCAGTGTGGAGCGTGGGGTCGGTTCAGGTGACCTCGCGCCCGGACAAGTGCTGCCACCCATGCGGGAGTTGGCGGAACTGCTGGGGGTGAATCCCAATACGGTGGCGGCCGCCTACCGCACGCTCCGGGAGCGCGGGGTGATCGAGACGGCCGGGCGCCGGGGCAGCAGAGTGCGCCCGCGTCCCGCGAGCACGGCGCGCGGTTCGCTCCGGGTCGAGGCCCCGCCCGGAGTGCGGGATCTGGGGGAGGGGAATCCCGATCCGGCGCTGCTGCCCTCGCTGGGAGAGGCGTTCGCGGCGGTCACGGATGAGTACGCGCACCGGCCCGGGATGTACGGACAGGCGCCGGTGGACCCGGAGTTCGCCGCACTCGCCCGTGCCGCGCTGGACGCCGACGGGGTGCCGGCCGGCTCGGTGGTGGCGACCTCCGGATCGCTGGACGCGATCGAGCGGGTGCTGGTCGCGCATCTCAGACCCGGTGACGCGGTGGCCGTCGAGGACCCGGGGTGGGGCAGCCTGCTGGATCTCGTACCGGCGTTGGGGCTGCGTCCCGTCCCCGTGGCGCTCGACGACGAGGGGCCGCTGCCCGATGCCGTCGAGCGCGCGCTGAAGGCCGGTGCCCGCGCCCTCGTGGTCACGGACCGGGCGCAGAATCCGACCGGCGCCGCGATCAGTGGCGGGCGTGCCTTCGAGCTGCGGGGCGTCCTCGCCGGACACCGGGGCGTCCTCCTGATCGAGGACGACCACGGGCACGGCATCGTCGATCTGCCGCTGTACCCGCTGGCGGGCGCCACGGACCGGTGGGCGTTCGTGCGGTCGGTGGCCAAGGCGTACGGGCCGGATCTGCGGGTCGCCGTGCTGACCGGCGACCCGGTCACGGTCGACCGGGTCTCGGGCCGGCAGCGGCTCGGCCCCGGCTGGGTCAGCAGGCTGCTGCAACGAGCCGTGGCGCATCTGTGGACGTCGGGTGCGGTCGACCCGGAAGAAGTGGCGCCGGCGTACGCGCGGCGGCGCGACGCACTCGTGCGGGCGTTGGAGGAGCGGGGAGTGGAGGCGCACGGCCGCAGTGGCATGAACGTGTGGGTGCCGGTCAGCGACGAGACCTGGGCCGTGGCGCGGCTGCTGCGCGCGGGCTGGGCGGTGGCGCCCGGGGCGCGGTTCCGGATGGCCGCGCCCCAGGGGGTCCGGGTCACCGTCTCACCGCTCGCCGACGCCGACATCGGGCCACTGGCCGACGCCGTCGCGGGGGCGGCGGGGCCGGCGAAGCCGCTGAACTACGGCTGAGTCCTGGTTCCGGACCCGGCGCTGCGCCCCCTGCTCTGGGTGAGAGCGGCGCCGGCCAGGACGACGACCGCGCCGACCGGAGTGTTCCAGCTCAGCTGCTCACCGAGCACGACGATGCCGGCCGTGGTGGCGATGACCGGGATGAAGTAGGTGACCATCTGCGCGGTCGTCGGTCCGACCTCCGCCACCAGGCCGTACTGCACCAGCACCGCGAAGCCCGTGCCGAGCGCCCCCAGGGCGACCACGGCCAGGGTCGGGAGCAGCGGGAAGCCGCCGGGGGCCGAGGTGAACACCGGGGTGACCAGGGCGATCTGCACCGTGCCGAGGAAGAGCTGGCCGCCGGTCAGGGAGAGTGTGGACGAACCGCTGCCCGCCAGCGTTCTGCGTACGTAGATCCAGCCGATCGGATAGCTGAGGGCGGCGAGCAGGGCCATGGCCGTACCGCTGAGGTCCAGCCCGGAGAAGCCCTGCCAGGCTCCCAGGACGGTGAGTACGCCGAGGAAGCCGAGCCCGAGCCCGGCCACGCGGCGACGGGTCGGCCGGTCCTCGGAGAGCGCGACGAGCGAGAGCGCCATGCCCCACAGGGGCGATGTCGCATTGCAGATGCCGGCCAGCGTCGACGGGATGCTCAGCTCGGCGTAGGCGAAGAGTGAGAAGGGCAGCGCGTTCAGGAGGAAGGCGGCGACGGCCAGATGCCCCCAGGTGCTGGCGTCGCGCGGCAGCCGTTCCCGCCGTACCGCCATCGCGACCGCCAGTACCGCCGTGCCCGACAGGAGGCGGCCGAGAGTGACCTGGAACGGTGCGTATCCCTCGGTGCCGACCTTGATCAGAAGGAAGCTGAAGCCCCAGATGAGGGAGAGCGCTCCGAAACGGATCCGCCAGTCCAGCCTCGGGCGCGCCGTGGACGCCGGGTCCGGGGGCGGATTCGGAGTGGTCCGCTCGGCCGGCCGGGCGGCGGACGGCTCGGCGGGAGGAGTGGTTGTCGACGGGGTGCTTCTCGATGTCGCGGGCGCGCTCATGGAGTCCACGATGACCAAGAGAATCAAGTAGGACAAGTGAGATTTTATATGGTGGTCCGCGTAGCATTGCTTACATGTTGAATCTGGAGCGCCTGCGCACCCTGGACGCCCTCGCCCGGCACGGTTCGGTCGGCGGAGCCGCCGAGGGGCTGCATGTCACCACCTCGGCGGTCTCCCAGCAGATGTCGAAGCTGGAGCGGGAGGTGGGTCAGCAGCTCCTCGCCAAGAACGGTCGCGGGGTCCGGCTCACCGACGCCGGCCGGCTGCTCGCCGATCACGCCGCCAGGATCCTGTCCCAGGTCGAGCTCGCCCAGGCCGACATCGAGGCGCAGCGCGGTGAGGTGGTGGGCGAGATCCGGCTTTCCGCCTTTCCGACCGCGGCGCGCGGGCTCTTCCCCGCGGCGCTCGCCGCACTCCACGCCGACCACCCGGAACTGCGCGTGTTCACACGGGAAATGGAACCCGAGGACGGGATCCGTGCGGTCATCAGGGGCGACATCGACCTGGCGGTGGTGCTGGACTGGAGCAACAAGCGGCTGCCCGTCCCCGGCGGCCTGGCCGTGGCCGAACTGCTGGACGACGCACCGGACATCGCGATGCCGGCCGGTCACCGACTCGCGGACCGGGCGGAGGTGGACCTGGAGGACTTCGCCGAAGACGACTGGGTGTCCTGGCCAGAGGGAGAGTTCTGCTACGACTGGCTGATGTTCACCCTGCGCTCCAAGGGCATCGAACCGCGCATCGCGCATCTGGCGGGCGAGCACCACACCCAACTCGCCCTGATCGCCGCCGGACTGGGCGTTTGCGTGGCGCCCCGGCTGGGTCGCGGGCCGGTGCCCGACGGGGTGCGGCTCGTACCCGTGCGGCAGAAGATGCGGCGGCACGTCCACGCCGTATGGCGTACCGACGCGGACCGGCGCCCGTCCATCAGGGCGGCGGTGGCGGCGCTCCGGGTGGTCGGTCGGGAGATGGACGTGCCCTTGGCGTAGGGTCTCTCGTTCGGATCGAGCCCGGCGTGATCCAACGAGAGACCCTGGGCCGGGAGGGGGCTGCTCAGGTCGCGGACGGTCCTGACAACTTGCGGAAGTCCCAGGACGTGATGGCCTCCGGAGCGAGCCGCAGCCAGGCGTGCCGGCCGTCGTGCGGCATGGTGTCCATCCCGAAGTACTTCGCCGCGAACAGCCTTTCCGGAGCGTCGAGTTCGGGGCACGGTTCGCCGATGCGGGGCGCCTCGCCGACGGTGACGGCCCGGCCGTAGATCTCCACGCCGCGCAGCTCCGCGTATTCCACCCCGTCGTCCACGACCACCGCGACCCTCGGGTCCGCGCGCAGCTGGGACCAGCGCAGGCTGCGGGTGATCGAGTACAGCCAGAGCGAGGAGCCGTCCCAGGTGAACCAGAGGGCACCGACATGCGGGCGGCCGTCCGTGGACACGGTGGCGACGCGGCAGGTGCGCTGCTCGGCGAGATAGGTGTCGCGTTCGATGTCCGTCATCATGATCCGACGGCCCCGTCGTTGAATGGCGGCCATGGGGCACCCCTCCCGATAGCTGACTATGTGTCAGAAATCATGGGGCCTCTTCCCCCGCCACGCAATGGCGGCTAGCCTCGCGCGCCCGATCCGCCACCGAAAGGGGCCGCCGTGCCGTCGAAGGAACAACTCGCCGAGCAGCTCGATCCGGCCACCACCGTGCTGCTGACGGTCGAATGTCAGCAAGGTGTGGTGGGCCCCGAGAGCGCGCTGCCGGAACTGGCTGCGGAGGCCAGGTCCTCCGGGGCGCTCCACCGTGTCGCCCGGCTGGTCGCGGCCGCCCACGAGGCCGGGGTCCAGGTGTTGCACGCGGTGGCCGAACGACGCCCCGACGGGCGCGGCGCCAACCACAACGCCCGCCTCTTCCGGGCTGCCGGACGGCTGCCCGTGCAGCAGCACTCCGGCACCACGGCCGTACGGATCGCCGAGCCCATCGAGGTGGCGGACGAGGACCTCGTCGTGCGCAGGCTGCACGGCCTTTCGCCCATCGCCGGTACGGATGTGGACGCGCTGCTGCGCAACCTCGGCTGCCGGACGCTCGTCGTCACCGGAGTCTCGGCCAATGTCGCCGTCCCCAACACCGTGTTCGACGCGGTGAATCTCGGATACACGGCGGTGGTGCCGTCCGACGCCATCGCGGGAGTGCCGGCCGACTACACGCCCGCGATGATCCGCAACACCCTGTCCCTCGTCGCCACCGTCACGACCACCGATGATGTGCTCGGCTGCTGGCGGAACCGGGGGAGGGCTAGGACGCGAGCGTGATCGAGCCGTCCTTCACCGTGATCGATTTGGCGGGCAGGGGCCGGCTGGCCGGACCCGCCGCCACCTCGCCCGTCGCCATGTCGAACTTGCTTCCATGACAAGGACAGTTGATGGTGCCCTCCGACACGCTCGACACCGCACAGCCCTGATGGGTGCACTTCGACGAGAACGCCTTGAACGCGCCTGCCTCGGGCTGCGTCACCACGACACCCCGCTCGGCGAAGATCTTCCCGCCGCCCTCCGGGATGTCGGTGGTCCTCGCCAGCGCGCCGCCGCCGTCCGTTCCGTCATCGGCCGGTTTGACCGTACCCGAACCGTCGGAATCCTTCTGGCCGCCGCACGCGGTGAGTACGGCGGCCACCGAGGCGGCCCCGGCCGCCGCGACCACGGCCCGCCGCCCGGGACGGACCTCCTGGTCCTGCGAAGCGCTCATGCCGGCCTTCCCTTCCGTGATGTTCACGACGTCGATGTTCCCGATGCCGATGTTCCCGACTTCGGTGCTCACGACCTATTTGTTCATGACTGCGGTGTTCACGCCTTCTGTGCCCGACCGGGGTACGCGCGGCGGCCTCCCCGATCTCCACGTCCGAGGGACTTCTTGAAGAAGTCCCTCTCCAGCAGCAACAGATTGCTCGCCGTCTCCTCCTGGGTGACCAGATGACCGGCCCCGGAGAGCGGCAGCACCGTGTGCGGCCGGCCCGCGGCCAGCAGCGCGGCGGAGAAACGCAGCATGTGGGCGATGGCGACATTGTCATCGGCAAGTCCGTGCACCAGCATGAGCGGGCGGGTGAGACCGGCCGCCTCCGACAGCAGTGAACTGCGCTCGTAGTTCTCCGGAATTACCTCCGGGTGGCCGAGGAACCGTTCCTCCCAATGGGTGTCGTAGAGCCGCCGGTCGGTCGGTGCGCCGCCGGCCACCGCCGCGTGGAACACCTCCGGATGACGCAGCACAGCGGCAGCCGCGAGATACCCGCTGAAGGACCAGCCGCGAATCGCGACCCGCGTCGGGTCCAGCGCCGGAAACCGGGCGGCGGCCGCCCGCAGTGCGTCGATCTGGTCCTCCAGCACGGCCGTCAGCCGGTCCCCGTACACCGACTTCTCCCAGGCCTCCCCACGCCCCGGAGTGCCGCGACCATCCGTGACGAGCACGGCGAAACCCTGCTCGGCGAACCACTGGGCGACCGCGACCCACCAGGTGCGTACCTTCAGGACGACCTGCATGCCATGGCCGGCGTACGGGCTGAGCAGCACGGGCAGTGGGGCGTCGCCCGGCCGGTGCCAGGACGGCAGATACAGCCTGCTGCGCAGCTCACGGATCCCGAGGCTCAGCTCGGTCGGCCGTGGGGTGACCAGCGGAGTCTCGGCGAGGACCGCGATCCGCCCCACAGGTGCCCCGCCACGCAGCACGGTCACCGACTGGCCGTCCGGGGTCATGCTGACCAGCACCACGGTCGAGCCGCCGACCGACGCCGTGTGCACACCGGGTGCCGTGCTGACACGTACGGGTCCGTCGAGCCCGTCGCCACGGGTCCCGCTCGCACAGGACCAGACGTGGATCTCGGTCGGTTCCTCGCTCGCGGTGAAGAACACCCTGTCACCTGTGGAGCCGATCACCTCACGGACCTCAAGTCCCTGAGGTGTCGGCAGGCCGCCGATCGTCAGCCCCTGGGTGTCGCCGCCCGGCCGCGCGGGGACGACGAGCGCCCCCGAGGAGAGCCGCAACGGCGTGCCCGGCCGCAGGGCGACCCATGCCCGGTCGTCGGCGCGGCTCAGGGTTCGCGTCTCTCCCGTGCCGGCGTCCACTCCGAGCACCCGCACCGAACGCTGGTCACGCGTCTGCACGGAAACCAACGGGCCGTGCCCGTCCCACGCCGCCGACGTCACGTACTCGAACGACCGGTCCGTCCACGCGCCCTCGGGGTGCTCCTCGCCCGCGGCCTCGGGCAACCGGACCGCCAGTCGCTCCCCGGACACCCGCACCAGATGCAACGACACATCCGCGTTCGCCGTGCCCGCCGCCGGATACGCCATCTCGCGCGGCGGTCGCTCCGGGTGGGCGGGATCGCTGATGTAGTGGCGTCGCACCATCGAGGTGTCCACCCGCGCCACCAGGAGCGCATCGCTCTCCGGCGACCACCAGTGGCCGCGCGGCCGTCCGATCGACTCGGCCGACACGTGATCGGACAGTCCATAGGTCACCTGTGGGCCGTCCGGGGCGGCGAGAGCGCGGTCGTCCGTCCCCGCCGCCGTCACGATCCGCAGCGCACCCCCGGACACGTACGCGATCAGGGCGCCGTCCGGGGAAGGCCGGGGATCGACCACCGGACCGGCGGTGACGATCCTGCGCGGAGCGCCCCCGTCCGTACCTACCACCCAGAGTTCGCCGCTCAGCGCGAACGCCACGAGCAGTACCCGTGCGTCGGTGGCGTAGGAGACCACGCCCGACGAGGTCTCCCTGGCCCGTTCGCGGCGCACCAGCTCCTCCGGCGGCACCGTGCCGGACGTCTCCGCGGCGTGATTCACCCCGAGTGGGTCGGCGAGCATCCGCTCCACGCCGTTCTCGTACAGCCAGAGCCGGCTCACCGGATCCGTCCCCGAGGTGGTCCTGACGAAGAGGACCCGCGCACCGTCCGGTGAGACGGTGAACTGCCGGGGCACTCCGAGGGAGAAGCGGCGGGTGCGGGCGAACTGCCGGGGAAAGCGCCGTGTGTTGTGCGGGGCGTAGTCCGTCGTGGAGTCGAGTGGGGGAGTCATGAAGACACCATGACAGGCGGAATCCGGGCCGGTCACCGGTCCCGGGCACCCGCCCGGCGGAGGCCATGCCTCGCGCGTGATTGTCAGAGGCGTCTGCGAGGCTGACAGACATGACACCGAGCAACCTCAACGATCTCGAGCAGGCCATTCGCGGTGCCTGGGGCGCGGACACCACGACGCCGGAGCACCGACCGAACTGGACCGTGGACAACCCGGCGCGCGACCAGTGCGGTGTCACTGCGCTGGTGGTGCACGATCTGTTGGGCGGGGTGCTGATCCGCGGCGAGGTCCATGCCAACGGTGAGCGAGTGGACTACCACTGGTGGAACCGTCTGGGCATGGGGATAGAAGTCGACCTCACACGCGAGCAGTTCGGCCCCCACGAGACGGTCGTCGGCGGCGATGTGATCGAACGGCCGGCGCAGATCGTGCGGCTCCGTGAGGAGTACGAGCTGCTCCGCAGCCGGGTCCTGGCAGTGCTGCGTCCCTAAGGGCTGTCCCGTAATCCGTGGTGGATCAGCGCGCGGCGTCAGATGCGGTGCATCGCAAGGCGGAGGGACGTCCGCATACTGGATGTATGCGGATGTTCCGACAACGCGGCGAGGTGCCGTAGCTGTCGTCGCGCGCCCGTCAGGGATTACGGGACAGCCCTTCGGCCGTGTCCGACGAATTGCCACGTCCGCCCACGGGGCGGGATCTGTCGGACACCACCTGGGCGCTTTGTCGCCGGGCCGTCCCGCGTGGTGATGACGCGGGGTCAGCGGGCTGTCGTGCCGCTCGTGCGAAAGACTGGCGCCCCCTCACGCTGCCGGGCGAAGAGCCGTGTTCGGTCAAGCTGTTCCTCGTCCTCGTCCCCCTCGTTGCCGGACACCTCGAGCGTCTGGTCGTCGTAGTGACCGTAGGCGACCTCGGCCCCGAAGCCGCCGCCGGGGGACATCGCGCCGTCGGGGTCGGTTCGGTACGGGCGGTCCGGTCGGTCGGGTCTGGAGGCCGGTCGAACCGCTCGGTCCGGTGCTGGTCGGCCCGACGCGCCGCGGCGACGGCTACGACCCACTGCCCGCCGCAGGGCTGCCGGGACCGCGGACCGTACCGGCTCAGTCCCCAGGACCGGTGTCGGCGTCGGCGGCGTCGGTCCCGGATACCGGACGCCCCTGGGCCCCGAGCGCAGCCGCGTGGTCCAGGAGCGTGCCGCTCTCCAGACCGAGTTCGCGTTCGGCCGTGCTCACGGCCATCTCCGTCACCGCGTCGGGGCGGTCACCGGTGTGAGTATTGGCGTGCGCGCCGAGACCGTCGATGACCACCAGAATCTGAATGGTCGTCACGTACGAGTCGTCGGTGCGGAACTCCCCGCCGTCGACGCCCTCACGGATGAGACTCTCCAGGCGGCCACGCCACATCGCCTCCTGATGGCCGACCCTGTCGCGCAGGGCGGGGCGGTAGCGACTGAGGTGCCGGGCGTTGATCCAGAGGCGGCTGATGTCGTCGTACGCGGCCCCCGTCGCGAGTGCGAAGAAGCGTGCGAGGTATTCGGTGGGCGTTCCCGCCGCCCGATCCGTCGGTAGGAGAGTGTCCAGTTCGGCCCCTGCCGCAGTGCCGAACGCCTCGGCCACGAGGTCTTCCACCGCGGGGAAGTAGTGGCTGATGAGGCCCGGTCGGACGCCGAGCTGTTCGCCGATCCGGCGCAGGGTGATGCCCTCCAGGCCTTCGGTCAGAGCAATGGCGGCAGCCGCGTCGACGATCTCCACACGCCGGTCCGACGGCGACTTTCGAACGCGCTTCCGCTGGATGCTTGTCGACATGATGCCGATGTTATTGAGTGTGCGACCAATAATCAAACGAGCGGGTGCGCCCGGCGCCCGGACGGCTTCATGGCCTCCGCGGTTCCCGCCCCGCGCGCGGCTGCGTCCGCGGTCGAGCCGGTCTTCGACCGGGTCGGGTGCGTCGAGGCCCCGGCATCGACCACATTCCCGAGTGTGAACAGCATGGCCGGGGCCCGGGACGGGTCGCCGTCCGGGCGGCGGCCGATGTCGACCACCGGAGCCTGTTGGCCGGTGCCGAACCCGGATCGCCACACTCCCTTCGGGGCGGCTTCCCGCGCCACCCGCACCGTCACCACTGGAGCCGCCCCGTTCCTGCGGCCGCATCGATATCGACACCGTCCCCGTACGGCGACATCGGTCCTCAAGACCACAACCACGTCTTGAGGGCCCCGATGTCACGCCAGGAGCCGGATCGACCGACTGCGTCCGTCAGGGACGGGCCCGGCTCCCGCAGTCGGCGGGCGGTCAGATGCGGTCGGCTGCGATCAGGAGGTACTGGAAGGAGCCGTCCTTGTAGGAGTTGATGAACGCTTCCTCAATGCCTGTCACCAGTGAGGACGTGGCCCGCAGCTCCCAGTAGGGCAGGGTTGCGGGAGTGAGGTCGATGACGGCCTGCGGTACGAGGCGATTGTCCGCCATAGCGCGCAGGTACTCCCGGCGGGAGTGGATGTTGCACTCGAAGTGCGCGTTGATCTGAGAGACCCACTTCGAGGGCTGACCGTAACGCGGGTTCCAGCAGCCGGTGATGGTCACGTAGCGGCCACCGACCGCGAGGACGCGGGAGTGCTCGGCGAAGAGGTCGTGCAGGTCGACGTACATGCTCGACTCGTTGTTCCACGAGGCCGCGGCCTGCCCGGTCTCGAAAGGCGTACCGAGCATGTTGCAGACCCGGGCGTGGACGTGGTCCTCGATGCCGAGTTCGCGGGCACGCTGGTTGGCGAAATCGGCCTGCTTGGCCGACAGCGTGACACCCTCGGCCTTGCACCCGAAGCGCTGGTGGGCCATCACCATCGAGCCGCCGCGGCCGCAGCCGGCGTCCACGACCATGTCGTCGCGCCCAATGGGGCCGAGGTGGTCCAGGAGGAGTTCGGCCTGGGCGGACTCCAGGCGGTGGAGCTCGGCGATCAGCTTCTTCTCGTGTTCGCTGTCGTCGGCGTCGCCGAGGGCGGAGTGGTCGATGTCGCCGATGCCGTAGTGGTGGTGGTAGAGGCCGTCGACGTCGCCCAGACGCAGGTTCACGGGCCTGGCCTCGCCGTCCCAGTAGCGGGCGATGTCCCCCTGGTAGGGCGTCGCCGGGGCGGGGATGAACACGGGGCTGCTGGTGGGGGTGGCGATGGTGGTGAGCTCGTTGCTGGTCACAGATAAATCCGTTCTTCTTACCAGAATTCGGGCAGGCTGTAGCGATAGGTATTGGTCTGGTGCCAGTAGTGGTTGCCGTCGACCCACACGGCCACGCCCCGTAGAAAGCGCTGCACGTTCGGGACGGGGCAGGCGGCGGCCAGGGCTGCGGCTTCGGCCTCGAAGTCGTGCATGAGGTCGTTGTGGACCTCGACCGCCTTCAGGTAGGCCTCACGGTCGGAGATGCCCTCACGTTCGGCGATCACCACGGGCAGGTTCAGGTGCCGGCCAGGGGCGGCGAGCTCCTTGGTGTACGAGTAGAGGTCGTTCACGATGGTGGTGGCGTTGCCCGCGAGCGCGATGACCCGTTGCATGGCGGGCTGAGCGTGCAGATCAGCCGGGAGTTCGTAGCCGCCGACGGTGTCGGTGATGGTGGGGCAGGGACGGAAGTTGTTGAACTGGCGCATTGCCAGGTACTCCCACACCTCGGGGACGTGGTCCGCCTGGGCCCAGGCGGCCTCGGCGAGGTACCCCATGTGCAGACGGGCCATGTCGTGCCGGAACCGGTCGGCCTGGGAGGGGCTGGCCTGCTGGAGGAAGTACTCCATGGCGGAGCGGTAGGCGCGTCGAGGCGCATCCGAATGGAGCGACTTCGCCCACTGCGGCTGGTACTCCTCCGTCGTGTGCAGGGGGTCGAGGGCGGTGTGAGCCAGCAGAAGCCGTTCACCGAGGCCGACGGGAGAGCCTCCGTGGTCCTCGCAGTAGCAGTCGTCGACCGCGTTCTCCGCGACCATCAGGCGCGTGGCGAGCATCAGGTGGTCGACGCTGGGAGCGTCCGGATGGCAGACGACCATGTACCGCCCCACGGAGAAGCCGTCGAACTGGTCCTCCCAGTCATCGGGATACAGGTCGACCTCGTCCAGCGCCCAGGCCTTGATCCTGCGGCTGACCTCCTCCACCCGCCCGGGGTCGGGCTCCGGCACCGGGTGGTGGTAGAGGCCCGGGATCGGGTTGCCTTCCGCCGGAGCCGCCGACGGCTCCAGCGGCGTCGGCGGCCTCTCGCGCCGGGCCAGGTGCAGACTCGCCGTGCCCAGGCCGCTGGGGCCACGAAGGATCCGTTCCAGGTCGGGGCTCGGCGTCCGCACCTCGGCGGCAGGGACGTCGACAGGAGACGGAGCGGGCAAGGAAGGCAGGACGGGCCGGCCGCAGGTAGCGGCCCCGATGTCGTAGGCACGGGCGGCGTCGGCGAGAACGTACGTCCCGAAGTGGGAAGTGGACGCAGGCAGGCTCGACTGCGCAGGGGAAAGCTCAGGGGCGGGCATCCATGGCTCCTTGGTGGGATGGGCGGCTGTCCCGGATCCAGGCATGCTCGGCCGGCCCGGACGGTCCGGGCTGTCGTAGCCGCCGGGCAGGGCAGATCCTCTAGTCGCGCCCGCGGGCGATCTGCACGTTCTCCAACACGCCGAGCGCGTCCGGCACAAGGACGGCGGCGGAGTAGTAGGTGGTGACGAGGTAGGAGATGATCGACCGCTCGTCGATGCCCATGAAGCGCACCGACAGGCCCGGTTCGTACTCCTCCGGCAGACCGGTCTGGTGCAGGCCGATGACGCCCTGGTTGTCCTCGCCGGTGCGCATGACGAGGATGGAACTGGTGTTCTCCTTGGTGATGGGGATCTTGTTGCAGGGCAGGATCGGGACCCCGCGCCAGGCCGGGACCTGCTGTCCGCCGAGGTCGACGTGGTCCGGATAGAGCCCGCGGGAGTTGAACTCGCGCCCGATCGCCGCGATCGTCCTGGGGTGGGCGAGGAAGAGCTTGGAGCCGCGGCGGCGGCAGAGCAACTCGTCGAGGTCGTCCGGGGTGGGCGGGCCGGAGTGGGTCTGGATGCGCTGCTTGAAGTCGGCGTTGTGGAGCAGACCGAACTCCCGGTTGTTGATCAGCTCGTGCTCCTGGCGCTCGCGCAGCGCCTCGATGGTGAGCCTGAGCTGCTCCTCGGTCTGGTTCATCGGCCCGTTGTAGAGGTCGGCGACCCTCGTGTGGACCCGCAGAATGGTCTGCGCGACGGAGAGTTCGTACTCGCGCGGTTTCAGTTCGTAGTCAACGAACGCGCCGGGCAGTTCGGGCTCGCCGGTGTGGTCGGCCGACATCGCGATCTCGGCCTCGCCGTGACGGTTCTGCCGCTGGAGGGGCAGTGCGCTGAACTGCTGGATATGGGCCTGGAGGCTCGGTGCGGTGGACAGCACGGCGGCGAAGTCGCCGCGGGACAGGGTGAGCAGGGTGCCGGCGGTATCGGCGGTGGCCGTGTAGTCCCACCGGGCGTCCGCGTCCAGCAGGGCGTTCTCACCGAACCGGTCGCCGTCGGCGAGTACGGCGACGGCGACCTCGTCCCCGTACTTGCCGACGGAGCTCTGGCTGATGCGGCCGTGGGCGATCAGGTGGATCTGCTCTGCGGGCGTACCGCGCTCGACCAGCGTTTCGCCGGCCCGGAAGTCGCGTTGGACGCACCGGCCGGCGATCGCGGTCAGCACCTCCAGGTCCTCGAAGTCGCGCAGCAGGGCCAGTTCGCCGAGCTCGCGGGGGATCACCCGGACGTCGGCACCGTCCTGAACGAAGTCCACGCGTCCGTCGCCGACGGTGTAGCTCAGCCGGCGGTTCACCCGGTAGGCGCCGCCCTTGGCCTCCACCCAGGGAAGTGTCCGCAGCAGCCAGCGAGAGGTGATCTCCTGCATCTGCGGGGCGGACTTGGTCGTGGTGGCGAGGTTGCGGGCAGCCCTCGTGCTCAGGCTGGACTGCTGCGGCGGCTCCAGCGGTGCTTCCGGGCTGGTGTCAACAGACATCGGGCAGGCTCTCCTTCGTATGGGCTGTGGATGGCGCTGCGTGCGCGTCACAGGGAAAGAGGAAAAGTGGGGGCAAACATCCGGGAATCCGTCCAGATCCCGGGAAACAGTAACGGCCGGTGTACCCAATCGGCCCTGAGAAGCCGTTGACATTAGCTCGATGCGATGATCTTGCCTACGAAGAGGTTTGCCCGGGTGGCCGGCGGTGTTCGGACGCGATCGGGCAGCGTGCCCGCTGTGCCATCGGCGTCCGGGGCAGCAACGGCCGCACGAACTCTCACTCGACATCGCGCAGTTCATGGCGACGTGTCCCCGATCGTGACTGCATCAGCCGCGCTCCGAGTGACGGCAGCCCCCGGGGCAATCGGCAGCGCCAGGAGCGCTGTTGCGTCACTGCGGATCCAGAGCACCCGTTAGCTGCCCGGTTCGGCCGAGCTGTGTCGATGGATACCTGGACGGGATCGATGCCGGGCGACGCCTACGCCGCGCTCGGCCTGGCAGACGGGTGAACACCCTTGTGATCGGTACGCCTGCGGCTGCTCGAAACGCTCAGCGTGCAGCCCTTCCGCCACCTCCTGATTGTTCCTGACTCGGTCCGGCCGCACAGGTCGGCGGAGGTGCGATCGCTTGTGCGTCCGCCCCCTCGCCGACCCACCGCGAGATGAACAGCGCGGCCGTCGCCTCCAGGAGCCCTGCCCCTTCGAGACCTCCACCGGCCACGGGTTTTGCAGCCTGCGTTCCGTACCAACTCGTGTACGCGAGCGAGAGCTGCCCGGTCGTCCCCGCAGACCGGAACGGCCAGGGGCCACCCGTCGAAGACGGATGGCCGCATGCGCCACACGTCCTCGTGGAGATTGAACGCCTTGACCACGTGGGCTCCCGGTGCCGCCACGGCCGGCTCCTGCGCGGCCGAGGGACCTCCCTTCGTCAGCGGCCGGAAGCCCGGCCCGACCGGATGGGAACAGTCGAGCAGCAACCTGCCGACCAGGGCCGTCTGCAGCTCCCGTGCCACGGAGGCACCCGCGCCGAAGGGCAGCGCGGCCAGTTCCACCTGACCGAACTCGGCTGCCGCACGCACACCGGCAGGCTTCGCGCTGCCCCCGATGCGCGTCGCGAGCTACTTCGCCCCGCGTGCGTCCCGTCCGCCGATGACCACCTCGTGCCGGGCCTGCGGCCAGTGGGTGGCCAGTGCGTCGGCCATGTTGCCCGTTCGCAGCACGCCGATTCTCATTACGCGTTCCCTCTCGTACCTGGTCCGGCCGTTCGGGACGCCGCACCCCGACCTCGCGCCCTCCAGGTCAGCCGAGGTTCTCGGCGGGCTTGGTCATCGGCCCACCTGCGTCACCGGTGTTGATCGTTCCCGCCGGTTCGAACAACAGGATCGCGGTCTCCTCGGCCGCTGTGGGGCAGTGCTCGACCCCGCGGGGAACCACGAACAACTCGCCGGGCTCCAGCACAACATCGGCATCCCTGAGCTGGATGGTGAGCCGCCCGCTGATGACCAGGAACAGTTCATCAGTGTCCTCGTGGGTGTGCCAGACGAATTCCCCTTTCAGTTTGGCCAGTTTGACCTCGTAGTCGTTGAGTACAGCCACTTTCTTCTGCGACCACAGCTCGCTGAACTGCGACAGCTTCTCGCTGAGGTTGACAGGAACGACGGACTTGGACATCGAGCATCCTTCCTCAAGGCCGGTCGACCCGGAGCGGCTTCTCAGGCTCTCCGGCATGCGTCACGAGCGTGTCGCGCTCGGACTCCACCGGTCTTGTACGTTCCTGGCATGACCGGAGACCGACCCCGCACGTCCATCAACGCCTGGAGGCCGTCGGTCCCGGGGGTCGCCGAGGTCTTCCACGCGCACTTCACCGACCACGCGTACCCGGCCCACACTCACGACACGTGGGACCTGATGATCCTCGACGACGGCTCGGTCGACTTCGCACTCGACCGCCGCCGCCATGGGGCGACCGGTACCGCCAGCGTCCTCCTGCTGCCTCCCGGCGTCCCCCACGACGGTCGGACCGTCACGGCGTCAGGCTTCCGTCAGCGCGTCCTCTACCTCGACGACTCCGTACTCCCGCAGCGTTTGGCCGGCCGTGCGGTGGACGCTCCGGCCGTCAACGACGGCCTGCTGCGCCATCGGATCCATCAGTTGCACGCTGCACTCATCCATGCCGGAGACGGGTTCGAAGCCGAGTCCCGGCTCTCGTTCATCCGTGAACGGCTCCATTTCCATCTCGACGCGCTCCAGCCCTGCACGCCGAGGCGCGAGGCAAACCGGCTCGCCGCCGAGCTGCGGGAACTGTTGGACTCACGGATAGATGCCGGTATAGCCCTGGGCGAGGCCGCCGCCCTCCTGCACGCCCACCCCACCCACCTGATCCGCTGCTTCAAGCAGACGTACGGCTTGCCCCCGCACACCTACCTCACCGGCAAACGCATCGATCAGGCACGTCGACTTCTCCTCGACGGTCACCGGCCCGCCGACGTCGCCACCGCCGTCGGATTCCATGATCAGGCCCACTTGAACCGACACTTCACGCGCCACGTGGGCACCACCCCCGCGCGTTACAAGAGGGCTCGCACCGTCTCTGCCGCAACCTCTGCTGAAGCAAAGTCTCCTGACGTCGCGTCGGACGCTCGCATTCCACCGCCTCCGCAACCCCGTCTCGGCCATCAACCCGGCGAACCCGTGCGGTCGGAGACGCATTGACGATCACCCCTGTGAACGGGAATCTCCGGGGCGATTACGGGCCCGGCGCGCCGACGAACAGGTCTCCTCTGCTGCTCGCCACGCGCTCATCCGGCAGGGACTACGGGACAGTCCTCGGCCCGGCGCGCCTGGGGTACGGGCCGCCGGCCGGAGTTTCCCCTGATATTCCCCGGGGGTGACCGTGGCGATTTCACGGTCTGTGGGGGTTCGCAATATTCCATTGATCACAAGGCCCTTAAGCCGTATAGCCTGGGAAAATGCTTATGCCCTGGCATGGCGTGGCCGCACCGGCAGGGCCGCTTCCTACCCACCATCTTGGTCCCGTCAGTCTTCGAAGACGAAGAGTGGTTTGGTGCCGTGTGCGGGTGCTTCGGCGAGCGCGACGGCTTCGGTGAATGCCTCGAGCGGGAACGGTCGGCCCTGGGGAATGCTCAGCACCTCATCGGCGACGAGACCGCGTACCTGGGCCAGCGCGTGCAGCGAGTCCTCCGGCGGGGCGGTGCCGAACCAGCGGTTCAGCCAGAAGCCACGGACTGTTTTGGCCTCGTAGATGACCGAGCGCGCCTGAAGCGGGATCGTCAGCGCCGCCGGGTTGGTCTGCCGGTGGGTGGAGAGTGCGCCGTAGACCACCAGCTCTCCTCCCGGAGCCAGTGCCTGGGACACCTGGGCACCCACGGGCCCCGCGACACAGTCGATGGCCTTTCGCACGCCGGTCGGTCCCACTGTCTCGGCGACACGCTGCACCAGGTCCTCATCCTCCGTGCAGATGACCTCATCCCCACCGATCGCCTTGATCTCCTCAACGGCATCACGTCGCCGCACCACATTGATCGTGTGAATACCCAGATGTCTGCACAACTGGATGACAAGCCGGCCGACGGTGGAACCAGCGGCCGTCTGCACCAGCCATTCGCTCGGCTGTACGGCGAGTTCGCGCGTCACGAGCAGCAGCGCGGTCAACGGGTTGACGGCAAGTTGGCAGGCGCTGGAGTCGCTCAGACGGTCGGGGACTGACAGCAGCCTGTGTACGTCGGCCACGAGGTATTCCTGCCAGGTGCCGGCCACAGGGGGCCCGGGTACGGCCGGGATCGCGGCGGCGACCACGCGCTCACCGACCTTCAGCCCCTCGGTTTCCGGGCCCAGGGCCGCGATACGGCCCACGCACTCCATGTTGCCCCCGACAGCGGGAAACTCCGGGGAGAAGCCGTAGCGGCCGCGCAGCACGTGCAGATCGCTCGCGTGAACCGGGGTCGCCTTCACCCGGATCAACGCCTGACCGGCACCCGGCTCGGGAACTGGCCGGGAATCCAGCCGCAGGACATCCGTGGGCTCGCCAGCCGCTACAGCTACGAGCGCGCGCATGGATCGAGGCATAAGTGGCCTTTCGTCTCCCAGTCCGCGAGGAGCCGGCGGGCGCTCCGGGCAGACCTGGGCCGCCGCTCACGCCGGTGCCGAGGCTGTAATCGGCATCGGACTCCTCCAGACCCTCACCGACTCGCAAGAGGTAATCATGTAAGTGCCCTGTGCTCATACGGCCTGCCAAGGCCAGGGCCCAGGACCGCTCGCTGAGCACGAGTTCAGACAGGTATCCGTCACTTCACGCTACGCCCAGCTTGGGGAAGGTTCTCGGCGCGGACCATGCGCCATGGCGAGAACGCCCGCTGCGCGGGTCCGGGAGTCAGAAGGCCACCAACGGGTGACGTGTCGGGTGCCCGGCTCGGGGGGCACCATCTCAACGACGACGAGGTCCCCCTTGCGTGTCGCCGGCGCCAGGCACCGCAGGGGATATGCCGTTGGTCGATGAGGGCGGCGGCGAAGTTGAGCAGCGTATCGGCGAAGCCACCCTCGTGCGGACCGAGCCGGTCGTCCGGTCCCGGCTGGAGGCGAGACGGTGAGGACACGCAGAGAAGCGGCAGGTGAGAGGCGGGTTCCTCGGGGAAGGTCAGGGTGCCGGCCAGCACGCGGCCCGTCAGCCGGGGGCGGCGCCGTACGTGTGGGCCGGCGGTCAGGGCGGGGCTGAGGTCACGGCTCACCGCCGCGGTTACACCGGGAAGGCGACACGCCGTGCTCACGACGGCCCGGCGCAACGCCGCACCGCGGTCCTGCCCGCCGGTCGGCCCAGCCGACGGCGACCGCGACACGGATCAGATGGCGGGCGTGCGGCTTGCGCTCCCGCTCGTGGGTGTCCAACAGCCCATCATCTGCGCCCTGTCGGAGAACGCGGGCCAGTTTCCAGAGGTTGTAGGCATCGCGCAGGCCGGCGCACAGACCCTGCCCGACGAAGGGCGGGGTGAGGTGTGCGGCGTTGCCCAGCAGGAAGACGCGCCCTTGACACCACCGGTCGGCGAGCCGGGCCCGGAAGGTGTACTGCGCCTGCCGGATCACCTCGAAGTCGTCGTCCTCCGACCCGTCGGACGGCAGGTCCACCCACCCAGGGGGCGACCAGCTCGCGCAGGCGCTCCCGCCCCGCAGGGCCGTCCAGGCGCTCGTCCTCGGACAGCCGAAACTCCCAGCGGTAGCGGTCCTCGCCGACCCGCATGTAGGTGGCCGGACGGGTGGCGCAGCAGATCTGCTCGGCGCCGTCCCAGCTGTGAACTGGGCGGCTGCCAAACGGCGCCGATGGCTTCACGGGTGATGCTGCCTGCGCCGTCGCAGCCGAGAACGGCATCGGCCCACAGGTGCTCCTCCTCGTCACTGCCGTCGCGGCGGAAGGTCACCCGCATCGGAGCCGTCCTGTCGGCGGGCTGTGTGATGGACACCGCTTCCACGCCGCCCCACAGCTCGCACTCGGGGTGGCGCGCCAAGGCGCTGCGCAGCAGCCGTTCCAGTTCCGGCTGGTCGAACATGTTGGTCTGTGCGAAGCCGTGGTGGCCGCGTGGGGAGCGCGGGAACTCGGTGATCACGCGGCGCCGCGACAACCAGCACCTCGGATTCAGCCAGGGCATCCACTTCTGCTTCGGCGCCCCGCTCGCCCGACTCGAAGTCCAAGTGGCGGTCGCCGAGTTCGTCCGCCGGGTGCAGAACCCTCGGCTCGTCCAGGACACGCCACCGTACCGGCACAACCAGATCTTCCGGGGGCCGCGGCACGTCCTGGTCGACATCGACGGCATCCGCGACTGACCAGTGTGTGCGTGAGGGATCGCTATGCGGGCTTTTCAACTCGTCGGTTGGCGGCAATCGCCAGAGCTGCACGAGGTGCCGGTGCCCGAGCCCGGCGCGGGGCAGGTCCTGGTGAAGGTCGCAGGTGCCGGTGCCTGTCACTCCGATCTGCACATCATGCAGACACCCGCACCGCTACCCGGCTTCACGAAGATGCCCTTCACGCTCGGCCATGAGAACGCGGGATGGGTGGAACGGCTGGGACCGGGCGCCACCGGGTTCGAGCCCGGAGACCCTGTGATCGTCTACGGCTCCTGGGGCTGTGGCATCTGCGCCAACTGCCGTCACGGCTGGGAGAACTACTGCCAGCACCTCGGTGGCCAGGGCCCGGGCCTGGGCGGTGGTCACGACTGCGGCATGGCCGAGTACCTGCTGGTCCCGGCAGCGCGCTACCTGATTCCGCTCGGCACCCTCGATCCCCGCCGGGCCGCCCCGCTCAGCGACGCCGGACTGACCAGCTATCACGCCGTCAAACGGTCGCTGCACCTGCTGGGACCGGGCTCGACCGCGGTCGTGATCGGGGCCGGCGGCCTGGGCCAGATGACCATCCAGATCCTGCGCGCGCTGAGCGCGGCGACCACCGTCGTCGCCGTGGACACCGACGCCGGCAAGCTGGAGACCGCCAAGCGCATGGGCGCCGACGAGGCTCTGCTCTCGGGCGACGAGGCGATCGCGCGCATCAAGGACATGACGGCGCAGCAGGGCGCTCAGCTCGTGCTGGACATGGTCGGCACGGACCCGACGCTGCGGATGGCTGCCCAGGTGGCCAGGATGCTCGGCCACCTGACCATCGTCGGCCTCGGCGGCGGAGCCCTGCCTGTCGATTTCTCCAGCCCGCCGCACGAGTGCTCGGTCGCCCTACTGGGGCTCCCTCACCGAACTGATGGACGTGATCACGCTCGCCCGGCAGGAAAAGATCAGGGTGCTGGTCGAGCACTTCCCCCTGCGACGCGCGCACGAGGCTTACCAGCTCCTGCACAACGGCAGGATCCAAGGACGTGCCGTCATCAGCCCCCACACATGACTGCCGTCGCCAACCCGAAGGGGACACTCGGAATGCCTCTTGGGCCACGGACCCCTGGCCCTTCCCACCGAGCGGCATGAGGCTGATCGGGTGACGATGGACATGTACGGACGTGACCACGCTGCTCCCAGTAGGAGACAGGTGCCATGACATCCCCTTCCGATTCCCCCGGCCCCGTTCCGCCACGCGGCACCGAACCACAAGAGGGTCGCCTGACCGAAGGCATGGCCGCCCCGGCGAACATGGGCTGGCAGATCTTGCTCACCATGGGCCTCGCCACCATGGCCCTGGGCGTCATCGCCCTGGTCTGGCCGGGCGAGACGCTCCGTGTCGTCGGGGTGCTCTTCGGTGTGTACCTGCTGGCCACCGGTGTCTTCCAACTCGCTGCCGCCTTCGGCACACACGTCCCCCGGCATCTTCGGGTACTGCACTTCGTCACCGGCGCGGCCTCCGTCCTGCTGGGACTGATCTGCTTCCGGGGCCCCCTGGAGTCGATCTTTCTGCTTGCCCTGTGGATCGGCTTCAGCTGGCTGATGCGAGGCACCCTGGAGACGGTCGCTGCGGCCTCCGATCAGGCCATGCCCGCCCGCGGCTGGCACGTGGCCTTCGGCATCATCGGCACTATGGCCGGCATCGTGATGATCATCATGCCGTTCGCCTCCATCGCGACACTCACCCTGGTAGTGGGCGTCATGGCCATAGTTCTGGGCCTGACCGAGGTGGTACGCGCCATCATGACACGCGTCGCGATCGGCCATCTGGCTGTCGGCACGCCCACCCAGCGGCGCCCCCTGTTCCACGCACGTCCGCACCCCCAGCACTGATCGGTGGGCGGATCGGCCGGACGCGGCAAGTGGCGACATCGCGCAACCTCCGCGGGTCGTCGGCCGGCGAGCGGTCCTTCACGTTCATCGCAGTAGCGCGCGGTTGTGATGGTGGTCCTGGCGTCGCGCGTCGCGCCCGATCTGCCGGGGCAGTCTCGGGCACTCGCCCATCAGGGCCGCACTCAGGTTCCGCCCGAGCCAGAGAAGTGGAGAAGCCTTTCACGGCGTGACCACGTAGCCGCAGCCGAGGTGTTCGGTCAGCTCGACGACCAGGGCCCGCTCGACCGCTGCCCGTAAGGCGGAGTCGTCGACCTGGGCGAACTCCTCGCTGCGCTTTTGGAGCCCGGATTCATGCGGCGGTCATTCGGGATCGTCGGACCGGTCGGCGTTCTGGGGGCTGTTGTCTGCCCGCGTCGGCAGCCCCGGTGACCGATCGTCGCGGTGAGTCCAGATGTCTTTGAGGACGATTTGAATGATGCCGGTGACGGGAATCGCCAGGAGGGCACCGAGGATCCCGGCGACTTCGGCGGCGATCAGGATGGCCAGCAGCACGGTGAGGGGGTTGAGTTTCACCGTCCGGGACAGGATGACCGGTTGCAGGAGGTGGTTTTCGGCCTGCTGATAGACGATGAAGAAGATGATGGCTGCGATGCCGGCTGGCAAGGAGTGGACGAAAGCCACCGTGGAGGCGAGGACAGCCCCTATGGTGGTCCCCATCAGGGGAATGAGGTCGGTCAGGGCGACGAAGAGTGCCAGCAGGCCGGCGAACGGCACTCCGGAAACCAGCAGCACGACGTAGGCGCGTTGTTGTTCGGCGGTCGTGTGCGGGCCCACGATGCCATCGATGAAACCGAGCGGGTTGCGTGGCGCGGTAAGGCCGTTGCCGACGGACACGTTCGTACCGCGGCGTGCGGACTGGCGCCAGCGTTCGCGGATGCGGTCACCGGCCTGGTCCAGAAGCGCGGCGGCGACGACCGGTAAGAGCAGCGAGCCGCTGGCGCAGATCTGTATCAGCAGGTCGCCGCCGAGTGCTTGCGGGGCGATCCGCTCGCGGGAGAATCGCGGGAGGTCGGCCGCGCCGGGCAGCGAGGCACCGGCCGTGCGCACCAGCCGGGGGCCCACGCCGACGGTCACGGTGAGATCGCCCGGCGGCAGGCCCAGCAGCCGCGTGTCGGTCCCCGCTGTGAGTGTGCGGATGGCCTGGCCAAGTTCGGCCAGTAACGGGCCGGGAGCCACGGTGGCGCCGAGGTCGGCCACCACGGCGAGCAGGTTGGGCTGGACCGGCTGGGGGAGCGTGATGCCTGCCTGATGACGGCCCGTCGCCACAACCGGCATTGGCGTGGCCCCTGGGGCAGGGGCGTGCCGGCCTGGCTGGGCGGAGACCGATGTGCACCCGGCGGTCAGACCGGCGGCCATCATGGCGCCGGTGACATCGAGGAACGTGCGGCGTGACGGGTGGTGATCGGCTCGGCGCATGGGGTGCAGAGTGCCACACCCGAATCGCACGTGCCGGTCAACCTCGCGATTCTGGCGTGGAATTGGGCGTCATGCCAGAATGGGATCATGCCTCGATTAGCTCTTCGCGTGTTGGCGGCGGTAGTGGGCACGCTGACACTGGTGGCCGGCTGCGGCGGCGATGGCGGATCGGGCAAAGGCCGGCGTCCGGCCGGTGCGCATGTGACGATCCGAGTGCCTGCCGATGCCCCGACGATCTCGGATGCGGTGTCCTTGGCTCAACCCGGTGACCTGGTGCTGGTCGCGCCGGGCGTGTACCACGAGTCGGTGAAGATCGACACGGCGCGCATCACTCTTCGCGGTTTGTCCCGGGACAAGGTTGTCATCGACGGGCGGTTGCAGCAGCCGAACGGCGTCGTCGTCTCGGCGCCCGGGGTGGCCGTGGAGAACCTGACCGTGGAGAACAACACGCAGAACGGGGTTCTGGTCACCGGTTCGGCAAAGGCGGCCGTCGGCTTGCCGGGGGGAAGCGGCGGCTACGACACCGGCGACGAGCCCGTCACCTTCCTGAAGTCGTTCCTGGTCTCCCACGTGACCGCGACCCGCAACGGTCTGTACGGCATCTACGCGTTCTCCGCGCAGAACGGTGTCATCGAGCACTCGTACGCGTCGGGCGGCGCCGACTCGGGGATCTATGTCGGCCAGTGCAAGCCCTGCAACATCGTGGTGCGGGACAACGTCGCCGAACTCAACGCGGTCGGTTACGAAGGCACCAACGCCAGCGAGGACATGTACGTGGTCGGCAACCGCTTGGTCGGCAACCGGGTCGGACTCACCACCAACTCCGACCACCAGGAGAAACTGCTCCCGCAGAAGGGCTCCGTCATCGCGGGCAATCTGATCGCCGCCAACCAGCAGACGGCCACCCCGGAGCAGGCCGACGGCGGGTGGGGCATCGGCGCCGGCATCGACGGCGGCAGCGACAACCGGTTCATCCGCAACCGCATCGCCGGCAACCGCAACGCCGGGCTGGTGATCAGCGCGACCGCCGACATACCTCCGGTCGGCAACCAGATCCTGGACAACACGTTCACCGGCAACGGCGTCGACGTCGGCTGGACGTTCCCCACCGCCACGCGGGGACGGGGCAACTGCCTGCGGGGCAACGATCTGCGCACCACCGTGCCCGCCCGGCTTGCGACGACTGCGGCCTGCCCGCTTCCGGCCGGGTCGTCCTCGCCGACCGGCACGTGGGCGGCGCCGTCGGCACCCGGTGGCATCCCGTTCACCGAGGTCGCGGCGCCTGCTCCGCAGCCGCAGTTCCCCGACGCCGCCACCGCGGGCGCCACCGCTGTCCCGCCCGTCCCGGCCCTGCCGAAGACGGAGGGCATCCGGCTGCCGCCGGCGTCCCTGCTCGCCGCGAACGCGCGGGTGCAGACGTCCTGAACAGCGGCTACCGGGTCGGGGTGGTTCCGGGGACCGGCTCGACCGGAACGTACTTGTGGGTGTCGAAATCGATGACTACCGGCTCCGGCTGCGAACCCACGCTGACGCGGACCCGGTACATGGTGCCGTCGGAGCCGATCCAGTAGCGCACGTTGCCCGCCGTACCGGAGCGGTCAGGGGAGGACGGCCCGGTCATGACGTCCACCTGATGCCCGTCCACCTGGTCTCGTCCCCACCAGGCGGCGCCGTTCTGCGGCAGCAGTTCGGCGTTGTCCGGCCGGTCGCCGCCAAGACCGAGCGCGATGGACAGGGAGGTGTCCAGCGCGCTGCCGGACGACAGCAGCGGGCGGTCGTACCAGCCCGAACGGGATGGCGACGCGGGTGCGTGCGCCGGGGCATCCGTCATCGGGCGGACGTGCACCGAGGTGGGCGTCCACTGGATCAGCCCGTCGCTGGACTTGTCGCGCCCGGTGCCGTGCACCATGCCGTAACCGACCTTGCGCCGATAGTCGACGGACCCGGTGACGGTCAGCCCGCCGGCAGTGCCCGGCACGGTGATCGTCACCGCGCGGCCCTGCGCCTGGTAGTTACGGAATCGCGTGATCGCCAGGCGGCTCGCCTCATCCGTCGTCAGCGGGCGCGGACCGCCGGCGCCGGAGCCGCCGTCGGCGACCAGGAACGCGGCCACCGCGGCCACCGCGGCGGCCGCGATGCCGATGACGGCCGCGGCCCGACGCGATCGCGGCCATCGGCGCCGGTTAGCCGGACGACCCGGTGGGGCTTGCCGGATTATCACGCTCCGCGCGCGGTTCGACGCTGACACTCTCCGATTCATCCTTTCGATCACCACACCGTCCGGTCGCCGCGGGCTCGCGGCGGCACTCGGCAGTCCGGTGGCAGACCAGGCCCAGGCGGGCCCTCGTGGACCGGCCGAGACGTGATCTGCCCGTCCGTGCCGTCCGGATCGCGGACGGGCAGATCACCGTTGTGCGGTTCGTTCAGTGTTGCCGGGCGCGACGATTCCGGGTCACGAACGCGATGACCAGGCCCGCACCCACCAGCAGACCGACGATGCCGATCAACTCCGCCAGCCCCGGCGTACCGGTGTTCGCCAGCAAACCCCCGCCTCCACCGGCCGGGTCCGGGTGGTTGGCAGGCGGCGCGGGCGACGGCGGCGTGGAGGCCGCAGGCGGCGTCGGAGTCGGTGTCGGTGTCGGTGTGGAAGTCGGCGTCGGGGTCGGCGTTTCCTTGGGGATGTACACCCCGGCGTCGATCGTGTGATCGACCCCGCCCGGCTTGTCCGGCGCCGTGACAGGCGCGTAGCCGTTGCACAACGGTCCGGAGGTCGGCGGGGTCACATTGGAGTCGTGCGCACGGTTGGCACCGGCCCGCGGGAGCGTGAACCTCAACTCGCCCGCCGGGGGCTGCTCGGGCACCTGGCTGGTGTCCGCGGTGCACACGTCGAACTGCACCGTGTACTTCGCGCCCGGCGTGAGCTCGTACGCGGCGCCGACACCACCGAAGTAGTACTCGCCGGCGGCATCGGTCCTGGTTGTGGCGACCTGCTTGCCGTCCGCGTCCAGCAGGTTGATCGTCGCCCCCGGCAGCAGCACTTCCGCCGGGTCCTGGATCCCGTTGTGGTCACCGTCGAACCACACGACGTTGCCGATCTGGATCGGCGCGTTCGCCGCGGCGTACGCGATGTCACCGAGCCCGCCGGCCTTGCCGAACCCGTTCTGTTCCTGACCGATGAACTGGTACGCGTTGGCGGCCGGATCGTTGCCTGGGCCCTGACCGGTCGTGATGTCGTAGTAACCGGTCCCGGCGGTTTCAATGTTGACGGTCGGGTCGAACTCCGTGCTGACGACCCACTGCTGCTGCGGAATGTAGGCCACCGACCCCAGCGCGGTTTCCTGGTGCCCGCCAGCGAAGAAGTCGCCCGGGAAGTATTCGACGACTCCGTTGTCCTGGCCGCCGTCGGTGGCGGGGGTGGCGTGGTTGGGGCAGTTTCCGGTGCCTTCCCACGCGTATCCGCCGGTGGGACTGGCGCAGGCCATGGTGATGTCACCACCGGACATGCCGAGTTCCGGCGTGTTGTTCCCCGG
Organism: Streptomyces sp. NPDC104309; assembly: GCF_055584025.1. Classification (NCBI taxonomy): domain Bacteria; kingdom Bacillati; phylum Actinomycetota; class Actinomycetes; order Kitasatosporales; family Streptomycetaceae; genus Streptomyces; species Streptomyces sp. NPDC104309. The sequence continues at coordinate 31,681 of NZ_JBVJMV010000021.1, forward strand.
GCGAGGGTCCAGCCCCTTCGCACTGAGAACGTCCATGAACCGGTCGCGGAAACCCAGGATCATCGAACCGTCGCGGGCGAAGGCGAGGGAGGCGAGCTCCGGCTGCGGATCGATGAACGCTCCGCCCGCCTTCCGCTCGTCCCACGTGGCCAGAGTGGTGTTCCACGGGTTCCAGTGGGTGGCCTGGTCGACGTCGCCGGCACCGACGAAGACGCTGCCACGCTTGTCCGTGAGCGGGTGGTCCAGCACCGTGGTGAACCGCGTGCCGTCGTAGGAGTAGACGACGGCCTTCAGGTCCGCACGCTGCTGCGTGCTCTCCGCATTGCACACGCCGCCGACGTACAGCGTGTTGTTGTGGACGGAGAGACCGAACGGCCGCCAGTCGCTGGGCTTCGCGCACCCCGGGTCCGGGATCCGCACCGTCGCCTCGGGCGCCGAGGCGGTGGCCCCTGTCGCGTCGAAGCTCACCAGGCTGCGGGTCAGCAGGTTCACCGCGTACAGCGTGGAGCCGTCCTCCGACAGGGCCAGGCCACCGATGCTCTCCTTGCCCGGTGCGTCGGTGAAGCCGGGATCCTTGTTCATGTCGGCGGTGTCGTGCTGCGTCACCGCGGCGTCCGGCACCTCTGCGAACAGCTGCGGCGCACCCGAGCCGCTGACCGGCACCGTATAGATCGCGCCGGCGCCCTGCGGCCCGTACGGGGCGTATCGGCGGGCGAACGCGCTCTGGAACAGCCGGCTCCGATACTTGTCGTACGCCAACCCGAACGTCGTGCCCACCTGGTCCTGCGTGGCCAGCGTGGCCGGGCACGACACATTGGTAGGACACGTGCCTCGGGTCTTCGTCCCGAACGCCACCAATGCCCGGGTGTCGGTTCCGCCGGCGCCATTCTGGACTGGTACGAAGTACCGCGAGTCCGGCAGCGTGTAGTCGGCCGGATCCCATACCCCCGTCACCACCGAGGCGTTCTTTCCGTCCGACACATCCACGAACGACGTGAAGCTGTCGAAGTGGTTCTCCGCCGTCGATGCAGGCGCCGCCTGCAAATAGTCGCTGTACGGTGCCGGGATGCTGACGTCGACGCGGTATCGGCCGCCGCTCAGTGCCGTCGACCGCGACACCATGACCTTTCCCGTGGCATCCGTGACGCCGGTGACGTGGTGCCCAGCGGGGTCGGAGATCTCCACCTTCATGCCCCGTTGTGGCACGTCCATCGTCGCGTTGATCACGCCGGTGCCGAAGAAGTCGCGCAGCACCTCAACCGTCAGCTTGCCGTCGGCGGTCGAAGCGGCGGCAGGTCCGGCTGTCGCTCCCACGGCGCCGCCTGCCAGTAAGAGAACGGATAACCCCATGCGCGCCAGCGGCTCCGCAAGCCTGCGGGCCGACCGACGCGAGTCTCTGCCGACTCGGTTCATGGCATCACACTCCACACTTCTCTTGTCTGAAAACAGAAGCCCTGCTTCTCGCTGCGCGTCCACTTCGTGGCCCCCGGTGCAGGCGCCGGTCGCGGACGCCGCGGAAAAGAAAAAGGGCCCATTGCTGTTGCCTGGACCGCTTTGTGATGATCGTCTGAGGATATTGTGGGTACGTCGTAAGCGCCGCAGGCCAGGAAAAGCGAACGCGTGCTCAGGGCTTCGGGCGGAACCGCCCCGGGTTGCGTGTTTTTCCAGCTCAATCACGGCACCCTCGCCCCCACCGCCGACCTCACCGACCGCCATCGCGAGCAGCGCGAGATATCCTATCCGCTGGAGTCTCGCCGTCACCAGCAGAACCCCTGGCATCCATCGGGATCTGATAGCCCCAGAGCGCCCAGAGAATGGCGACCGAAAGAATGTGCGACAGTTAACCTCGCCGTTTCGCTTGAGGCGGGGCCGGTTGGCGCCGCGAACGTGAAAGTGCCTTCCTGGGCTGGGACGATGAACCTTGTCTATTGAGCAGAAACTCATTGGGTTCACTCGTCGAGGATGTATCGGACGTGCGGGGCTTTGAAGTAGCCGGTGACGATGTGGGGCTGGCGCTGTCGGCGGTGGAAGAACCTGCGGGTTTCAGCAGCGAGTTCGGCCCGGTTCCTGGCCCGGTGGGTGTGGGGCAGGCTGCGTTTGAGGTCGGCGTTAACCAGCTCGTCCGGGTTCAGCTCGGGTGAGTACGGGGGCAGGAAGTGCAGCTCGATCTCGTCCTGGTGGTCGGCGAGCTGGGCCCGGACGGTTTTCGAGCGGTGGGCCGAGTGCCGGTCGACGATCAGGTGGACCTTGTGGTCGAAGTGTCCGACGAGCCGGGTGAGGAAGTGGCACATGACCTTCGCGTCGAACGACTCGGTGAAGACCATGAAGTGCATCCGGCCGCGGGTGCTGATCGCGGACATCGCGTTTACGGAGAACCGGTTCCCGGTGCGGCGGACGACCGGCGTCCGCCCCTGCGCACCCCAGGTACGGCCGGTGACCTGGTCCGAGCGGATGCCGACCTGGTCGGCGAAGAGGACTTCACCTTTCTCTGCCTTCGCCCTGGCCCGGATGGCCGGCCAGGTCTCCTCGTGCCAGAGGCGGACCGCTTCCGGATCCTGCTCGACGGCCCGTTTGTCGGGACGTTGGAAGGTCAGGCCCCAGCGTTTGAGGTACTTGCCCACGCCGGGCTCGGTGAAGCGGACCCGGTACAGCTTGAAGATCAGCTCGCCTATCTGCCCGCGTGTCCACAGCTGACCGGAAAGCCCCAGGTCGCAGGGAGTGTGGTCGAGCACGGCCTGCCGGATGGCGGCCTGCTCGGCCTCGGACAGGACCTGGTGTTCCCCCACGCGACGACCTCGGGTGCGGGACAGCAGTGCGTCCCGTCCACCGGCCTGCCACTTGGCCCACCAGTTGTCCACTGCCCTGGCCGACACCTTGAACAGAGCGGCGACCTCCACACGGTCCCGGCCCTCCACCAGCGCGGACACCGCAAGCAACCGCACAGCCTCCTGCGCGTCCGGCGACCAGGCCCGCGCATCCCCCACCAAATCACTCACACACCGTCAACGAGTCTGCACCCAAAGCGTTTCGGATCAATAGAACGCGTCTCCATATCGTCCCGTACCTGGGTCAGCTTCCGCTCAGGAGTATCGCCGCAACGGATCTGCGGGCGTTCATAACCAAGCTGGAGTCGACAGTCTTGTCGGTCGACTACCAGCGCGGCATCCTGTCCGAGCTTTCCTCCATTCTGGAAGCGGCCGTCGACGACAAGCGCCTCGTGCGCAACCCTATGCACGCGAAATCTGTGCGGTGGCCCAAGTCGCCGCGGGAGCGGCGCGACGCGTGGTCGATGGCGACGGCACTGCGGGTCCGCGATGCCATCAACGAGCGGAACAGGATCGCTGTCGTGGTCGGCCTGGAGTGCGGGCTCCGCCAGGGCGAGGTGTTCGGGCTGAGTCCGGAGGACGTCGACTATGTACGCGGCATGCTTCACGTTCGGCGCCAAGTGCAGGCGATTCACGGAAGGCTGTACTTCGCCCTGCCGAAGGGGAAGAAGATCCGCACGGTGGATCTGCCCCCCTCGGTAGCCGAGGAACTCAAGCGTCACATCGAAGCGTTCCCGCCGGTAGAGGTGGAGCTGCCGTGGGGGAAGCCGGAGGGGGAGAGGAAGAAGTTCTCCCTGCTGCTCACCACGCGCTTCGGCAACGCCGTGGCGGTGAACACATGGAACGCCTATACCTGGAAGCCCGCCTTGGCCAAGGCGGGAGTCATCCCGCCACGTGCCGAGGGGGCGAAAGCCTGGCAGCGCGCGGCGGCCCCGAAGGACGGTTTCCACGTGCTTCGGCACACCTACGCCTCGATCATGTTGGAAGCCGGAGAGTCCGTCGTGACCCTGGCTCGGTGGCTCGGACACTCCTCGCCGGCGATCACCCTCGGTTACTATGCTCACTTCATGCCGGAAGCTGGCAGCAAGGGGCGCGGCACCATCGACGGTCTGCTTGGGGAGCGGGGAGACCGGCTCGCCAGCCGAAACTCCCCAGATTCTCCCCAGCGCCGTTGACCGGTGATTCCTGCCTCTACGCCCCGGAGAAGTCGTCCGTGGATTGTAACGCTGAAGAGATAGGTGGCTTGGGAAAGTGTTGGAAGAAGTCGTAGCGACCCGCTATGTCACGCCCCTGCGTGAGGGCGGCTCGCTCCCCGGCATCGTCGAGGCCGACGATCTCGGCACGTACGTCATGAAATTCACCGGCGCCGGACAGGGCCGCAAGACCCTGGTCGCGGAGGTGATCTGCGGACAACTCGGCCGTCGGCTCGGCCTGCGCGTCCCCGACCTCGTGCAGATCCAGCTCGACCCGGTCATCGGGCTCGCCGAGCCCGACCAGGAGGTGCAGGAACTCCTGAAGGCCAGCGGTGGGCTCAACCTGGGGATGGACTTCCTGCCGGGTTCGATCGGCTTCGACTCGCTGGCCTACCAGGTGGACTCCCGCGAAGCCGGACGGGTCGTCTGGTTCGATGCCTTGATCAACAACGTCGACCGTTCCTGGCGCAATCCGAACATGCTGATCTGGCACGGCGACCTGTGGCTCATCGATCACGGTGCCACCATGATCTGGCACCACAACTGGCCCGGAGCCCAGGCCTCCGCCGCCAAGCCGTACAACGCCTCGGACCACGCGCTCGCCCCCTTCGCCCCCGATGTCGCGGCGGCGGCCGCCGAGCTCGCTCCGCTGGTCACGGAGGAACTGCTCACCGAGGTCACGGCCGACGTCCCCGACGAGTGGCTGGTGGACGAGCCCGGCTTCGATTCCACGGACGAGCTGCGCCGCGCCTATGTGGAGGCGCTGCTGCCGCGCGCCGCGACCATCCATGAGCGGATCACGATGGAGGGCCCCACCGAACCCAAGCCCTCGCAGGCCCCCGGCTGGCTCACCGAGCACCTCACCCCGTGGCCGCATCCCACCAAGAAGAACGACAAGGACGGCCAGCGGTGAGTGAGCGCGATGTCTTCGAGTACGCGCTGCTGCGCGTGGTGCCGCGGGTGCAGCGCGGGGAGTTCTTCAACGCGGGCGTGGTCGTCTACTGCCGCGCACGGGGTTTCGTCGCCGCCCGCACCCATCTCGACGAGGCCAAGCTGAAGGCCCTGGACCCCAACGCCGACGTGGTCGGTGTACGGGCCGCCCTGCGTGCGGTGGAGGGGGTCTGCCGCGGCGGCACGGACGCGGGCCAGGCGGCCCGTGACGACGCCGGCCGCCGCTTCCGCTGGCTGATCGCGCCCCGCTCCACCGTCATCCAGCCGAGCCCCGTGCACAGCGGCCTCACGAACGACCCGGAAGCCGAGCTCGCGCGACTGCTCGACCTGCTGGTCCGCTGATCCTCCGGCCCCGCGGCGCCGCACCCGACCACCGAGGCGGCGGCGCCGTCGGGTGTGACATGCGCCCCTGCGGCCGTGGGCCGTTGACACCGGGTGCCGGGGCTTCTAGCGTCTCGTCTGCTGAAGGTACTAAGCGGTTGCTCAGCTATCGGGAAGGTTCCGCGCACACGAGGGTTCCGTGCCGGGGGTGCCCCGACGTCCGCTGAGCGGCGATCCAAGGGCGAGGAGAACCAAGCATGTCCACCACCGAGCAGCGCGTCGCCATCGTGACCGGAGCGGCGCGGGGCATTGGCGCCGCCACCGCGGTACGCCTGGCGGCCGAGGGCCGTGCCGTCGCCGTACTCGACCTCGACGAGGCGGCCTGCAAGGACACCGTCGAGAAGATCACCGCCGCCGGGGGCACCGCCCTCGCCGTCGGCTGCGATGTGTCGGACAGTGCCCAGGTGGAAGCCGCGGTCGCGCGGGTGGCCGCCGAGCTCGGCGCTCCGACGATCCTCGTCAACAACGCGGGCGTACTCCGCGACAACCTGCTCTTCAAGATGAGCGAGTCCGACTGGGACACCGTCATGAACGTGCACCTCAAGGGCGCGTTCCTGATGGCCAAGGCCGTCCAGAAGCACATGGTGGACGCCGGATTCGGCCGCATCGTCTCGCTCTCCTCCTCCTCGGCGCTCGGCAACCGCGGCCAGGCCAACTACTCCGCCGTCAAGGCCGGTCTGCAGGGCTTCACGAAGACCCTCGCCAAGGAGCTCGGCAAGTTCGGCATCACCGCCAACGCCGTTGCCCCCGGCTTCATCGTCACCGAGATGACCGCGCAGACTGCCGCCCGCATCGGCATGGGCTTCGAGGAGTTCCAGGCCGCTGCCGCCACGCAGATCCCGGTGCAGCGCGTCGGCCGCCCCGAGGACATCGCCAACGCCATCGCCTTCTTCACGGGCGACGCGGCGGGCTTCGTCTCCGGCCAGGTGATGTACGTCGCCGGCGGACCGCTCAACTGAACCGAAGGGATACGGACGTCATGACTGTGCAGGACAGTGGGAAGGTCGCGCTCATCACGGGCGCGAGCCGGGGCATCGGCTACGGCGTCGCCGAGGCGCTCGTGGCCCGCGGTGACCGGGTGTGCATCACCGGACGCGGCGAGGAGGCCCTCAAGGAGGCCGTCGAGCGGCTCGGCTCCGACCGGGTCATCGGCGTGGCGGGCAAGGCACACGACGAGGCGCACCAGGCGGTGGCCGTCGAGCGCACCATGGAGGCGTTCGGCCGGGTCGACTTCCTGGTCAACAACGCGGGGACGAATCCGGTCTTCGGTCCGATCGCGGACCTCGATCTCAATGTCGCCCGCAAGGTGTTCGAGACCAATGTGATCTCGGCGCTCGGATTTGCCCAGCAGACCTGGAAGGCCTGGCAGAAGGAGAACGGCGGGGCGATCGTCAACATCGCCTCGGTCGCCGGGATCTCCGCCTCACCGTTCGTCGGCGCGTACGGCATGAGCAAGGCCGCCATGGTCAATCTGACCCTCCAGCTGGCGCACGAGTTCGCGCCGGGCGTCCGGGTCAACGCGATCGCTCCCGCGGTGGTGAAGACGAAGTTCGCCCGGGCGCTGTACGAGGGCCGTGAGGCGGAGGCCGCCGCCGCCTATCCGCTCGGCCGGCTGGGCGCTCCCGAGGACGTCGGCGGCGCCGCCGCGTTCCTCACGTCGAGCCAGGCCGAATGGATCACCGGACAAACCCTGGTCGTCGACGGCGGGATGTTCCTGAATGCCGGCGTGAGCTGAGCACGGCCTGAGCGGTTTTGGCCCTGATTGACTCAAGTGCCCTGTCGGGCCTGCGGATTGACCCGACGGGGCACTGCGGTAAGGTCTGCCGACCCATGGCTGATCGAGGAGCGTTCACGTGTTCTACCGGGCCAGTGTGCAGGCCGCTGCAGTCCTTGCTTCCCTTTCTCTGCTGGCAGGCTGCGGACTTCTCTCCGACGGCAGCTCGAAAGGGGAAAAGGAGATAGTTGTCGGTACGACCAGTGAGCCCTCCACCCTCGATCCGGCGGCGGCGTGGGACAACTCCTGGGAGCTGATGCGGAATGTCTTCCAGACCCTGGTGAGCTTTCCCACGGGCAGCACCAGTCCCGAGCCCGATGCCGCGGAATCGTGCACGTTCACCGATGCCAGCAGCACGGCCTACCGGTGCAAACTCCGCGAGGGCCTGAAGTTCTCCAATGGCGACACACTCGACGCCGAGGCCGTGAAGTACTCCATCGACCGGATCAGGGACATCAAGGTCAAGGGCGGCCCCGTCGGCATGCTCGGCTCGCTCGACCGGGTCGAGACCAAGGGGGACGATGTCGTCGTCTTTCATCTGACCAAGCCGGACGCCACATTCCCCTTCATCCTCGCCACCCCCGCGATGTCGCTGGTGGCCCCCGGTGACTATGCGAAGCGCAAGATCCGCAGCGACGGAAAGGTCACCGGTTCCGGACCCTACCTGCTGGATTCGTACAAGCCGGGGGATCGGGCCGAGCTGGTGAAGAACCCGGACTACAAGGGCTTCGCCAACCGTAAGAACGACGCCGTGACCATTCGGTACTTCAAGGAATCGGCGCCCGTGGTCGCGGCACTGAAGAAGAACGAGATCGACGCGATCTACCGAGGCGTCACCGCCGGGGAGGTCGTCAATCTCGAAGACAACAAGGATCCGGACAGCAATCTGCAGATCGTGGAGACGGTCGGCGCGGACATTCGATTCCTGGTCTTCAACCCCGAGGACCCGGCCGCCGGGAACGTGGCCGTACGGCGGGCCATCGCCCAGCTCGTCGATCGTGACGCGCTGGTGGCCAAGGTCTACCAGGGCACGGCCGAGCCTCTGTACTCCATGGTCCCCAAGGGTATCGCCGGTCACACCACCAGCTTCTTCGACGCCTACGGCGAACCGGACAAGGACAAGGCGAAGCAGATCCTCGCCAAGGCCGGTATCACCAGGCCCGTCGCGATGACGTTCTGGTTCACGACCGACCGATACGGCTCCTCCACGGCACCCGAGTTCGACGAGCTCAAGCGTCAGCTGGAAGCCTCCGGACTGTTCAGGATCACGCTGCGGAGCAAGCCCTGGAAGGAGTTCCAGGAAGGCTTCACCAAGGGCCAGTACCCCGTCTTCGGTCGCGGCTGGTTCCCGGACTTCCCGGACCCGGACAACTTCATCGCCCCCTTCGTGGGCAAGGACAGCATCACCGGCATGCCGTACGTGAAGAACGAGATCACCCAGCAGCTGCTGCCGCAGACCCGCAAGGAGAGCGACCGGGGAGCGGTCAGCAAGCAGTTCGAACGGGCCCAGCAGATCCTGGTCGACGACGTACGGCTGCTGCCGCTGTGGCAGGGCAAGCTGTATGTCGCCGCCGGCGAGGACGTCGGCGGCGGGGAGCGCGCGCTCGACCCGCAGACGGTGATGCAGATGTGGGAGCTGTACCGCAAGGCCAGCTGGTAGGCCGGCGGCAGGGCTCGCAGGGTCCGTTGTCAGTGGCCCCCGGTAGGTTCTCGGGTGAAGAACGTATTACTTACCGGAGGTTGTTGACGTGACCGACACCGACCTGCTGCCCGAATCGTGGCGCGGCGTCCTCGGCGAAGAGCTGCAGAAGCCCTACTTCAAGGAGCTCACCGAGTTCGTCGAGGAGGAGCGGGCCAAGGGGCCGGTCTATCCGCCGCGCGACCAGGTGTTCGCCGCCCTAGAGGCCACGCCCTACGACAAGGTGAAGGTCCTCGTCCTCGGTCAGGACCCGTATCACGGCGAGGGGCAGGGGCACGGCCTGTGCTTCTCGGTACGGCCGGGTGTGAAGACGCCGCCCTCCCTGCGGAACATCTACAAGGAGATGAAGGAGGAGCTCGGCCTGCCCGTCCCGGACAACGGCTATCTGATGCCGTGGGCCGAGCAGGGCGTGCTCCTGCTCAACGCCGTGCTGACGGTGCGCGCGGGCGAGGCCAACTCGCACAAGGGCAAGGGCTGGGAGAAGTTCACCGACGCGGTGATCCGCGCGGTCGCCTCGCGGCCCGATCCGGCGGTCTTCGTGCTCTGGGGCAACTACGCCCAGAAGAAGCTCCCGCTGATCGACGAGGAACGGCATGTGGTGGTGAAGGGCGCGCACCCGTCACCGCTCTCCGCCAAGAAGTTCTTCGGCTCCCGTCCGTTCACGCAGATCAACGAGGCGGTGGCGGCGCAGGGGCACCTAGCCATCGACTGGCGCATCCCCGATCTGGGCTGACGCCGGGGTTCCGGCCCCGTCGGCGGCGGGCGCCCGGAGGACAGACCCGGGGCGCCCGCCCGAGCCTCAGCGGGATTGACCCCGGCTGCGGCTAGCGTCGATCGGGAACGGGTGGACAGGAACAGGGAGGCCGCGGTGACGGAGCAGCGGGAGGCGTCGAAGGACGCCGTCATGACCAGGATCGGCCAGGCGGTCATGCTGCTGCACGGCGGTGACCGGGAGGAGGCCCGCAATCGCTTCGGCGGCCTCTGGTCGGAGATCGGCGAGGACGGTGACGCCCTGCACCGCTGCACCCTCGCGCACTACATGGCCGACACCCAGGACGACCCCGGCGATGAACTGGCTTGGGACCTGCGAGCGTTGACCGCGGCGGACGGCCTGACCGACGAGCGTGCGGCACAACACGCCGACGCGCTCGCGATGCGGGTGTTCTACCCCTCGCTCCATCTCAATCTCGCGGCGGACTATGTGAAGCTCCAGCGCCCCGAGGCGGCCCGGATCCATCTGGACCGGGCGCGCGCCGCCTCCGATGTGCTCGCGGACGACGGGGCGGACGACGGATACGGGGGAGGGGTCCGCGCGGCGATCGCGCGGCTGGAGCTGAGGCTGCGGGAGCTGTGAGGGGTGGCCCGTCCGTGACGGACGGGCCACCCACCCGGCACTCTCCTGCCGGGCTCAGTGACCGTAGGTGTTCTCACAGATCCGGGACTGCGGGCTGCCCGCGGGCCAGTGCCCGTACCCCCGTCCCAGCGCGCAGACGTCCGTCCTTGAGGCGGGGGCCGGCAGGGCCGGTGCGGGCACGGTCACGGCGGGCGGTTCGTGACGCGGTCGGGGCCGCGCCGCTCCGGGGTGGTTGCGTTGTCGCGGCGCGTGGGGCGCGGCGCGCTGGGTGTCCGGCGACGTGCCGGTGGTCGGGGTGGACGCGGAGACGGACGTCCCCGGGCCCGGTAGGGCTTCCAGGCTGTCGTGGGCGGGTGGCGGCACGATCTGCGGTGCCAGGTCCTCGCCGGGCCTGCTGTTCCCGGGCCGGGCCGGAACGTCCGCCTGCGGGGCCACGGACACGCAGCCGGACAGCGTCGTGACGGCCACGCCGACCAGGAGCTTCACGGTGATTCTGGTTCGTTGCACCTGACCAACTCTGCTGTGCGGACCCGGTTTCGAGTGAGCCCGGAAGCGGTGATTGGCCCGCACGAGTGACGCCGGTCAGCGCAACGTCCAATCGGGACCCAGCATTCCGCGCAGCAGTTCGGTGAAGCCGGTGCGCAGTTCCTCCTCGGTCGGCACCGAGCGGTGGAACGATCCCGCGGCACACGAGAACATCAGCCCCTCGCACCAGGCGACCAGGGACAGGGTGTGCCGCTCGGGCTCGGTCGATCCGGCCGCGGTCATCAGCGCCGTCAGCGGCTCGCGGAACTGCCGCCCCGTCGCGTCGAAGAACTCCCGCAGCTCCGGGCGCCGGGTCGCCTCAAGAGCGAGCTCGTACCGGCAGACGAGCAGTTCGGGATGGCGGGTGAGATAGCGGTGCAGAGCCCGCGCGAGACCGTCGATCATTGCTTGCGCGCCAGTGCGCGGCCCGTGTGTCGCGTCGCCGCCGGTGTCGTGTTCCGGGCCCTGAGCCGTACCACCGTCTGTGCCGTGCCCCGCGCCGGCGCGTGAAGCGTCCGCCGGCCCGATGCCCGGAACCGGAAGTTCACCGGGCGCGAGCACCCGGGCCTCGCGCTCCGCCAGCCGTCGGACCGTCGCCTCCAGCAGGGACTGCCGGGTGCGCGCGTAATTGGATGTCGAGCCCTGGGGGAGTCCGGCGCGTTCGTCCACCGCTCGGTGGGTCAGCCCGCGCATCCCGCGTTCGGCGAGGAGCGCGAGGGCGGCATCGGTGACGAGATCGGCCCGGGAAGTGCCGGTGGTGCGTGTGGCCATGGGGTCAACCTACCTTTCTCACTACACCTGTAGTACGGTGAAGGCGTCACTACAGATGTAGTTTCATTGTCGAGGAGGAGTGATGGACCATCCCCACGCCGTCGTCATAGGCAGCGGAATCGGCGGACTCACCACGGCGGTGGCCCTGCACGGGTGCGGTTGGCGGGTGACTGTTCTGGAGCGCGCCGCCTCCCTGGAACCCGTCGGCGCCGGTATCGCCCTCGCCCCCAATTCCCAGCGTGCCCTGGACGTCATCGGCCTCGGCGACGAGATCAGGTCACTGGCCGCCTGGCAGGGCGAGGGCGGCATGCGCACCCCGAGCGGCCGCTGGCTCTCCCGTACGAACAGCGCCGCCGCGGCCGCGCGGTTCGGTGGCCCGCTCGTCCTGCTGCACCGGGCCGCCTTCGTCGACCGCCTGGTGGCCCGGCTTCCCGGCTCCGCCGTCCGTACCGATGTCGCGGCGGAACTGCTGGACCCGGGCGTGGCGGACGGGGCGCGAGCCGTGGTCACAACGGCGTCCGGGGACATCGAGGCCGACCTCGTGATCGGCGCCGACGGCATCAACTCCGGCGTGCGCCGGGCACTCTTCCCGGCCCACCCCGGACCCTCGTACGCCGGATTCACCACCTGGCGCATCATCGTCCCCGCGCCCGAGCGGCCCTTCGTCCCGCACGAGACCTGGGGGCGTGGCGCCCTCTGGGGCACCCAGCCGCTCAAGGACGGCCGGATCTACGCCTACGGGGCCGCCGTGGCCCCCGCCGGAGTCCGCGCCGCCGACGACGAGAAGGAAGAGATGATGCGGCGGTTCGGCAGCTGGCACGACCCGATCCCCTCGCTCATCGCCGCCGCCGAGCCCGGCCAGGTGCTCCGCAACGACGTGCACCAGTTGATCGACCCCCTGCCGTCCTTCCACCGGGGGCGTGCCGTCCTCGTCGGCGACTGTGCCCATGCCATGGCCCCCAGCCTGGGACAGGGCGGCAACCAGGCCGTCGAGGACGCGATCGTGCTCGCCCACCACGTGACGCCGGAGGGGGACCTCGGCGCGGGTCTGGCGGCGTACACCGCCGACCGGCTGCCCCGTACGTCCGCCGTCGTCCGCAAGGCCGCGCAGGCCTCCCGGCTCATGCGCCTGACGAGCGGTCCGGCCGTGGCACTGCGCGACGCGCTGATGTCCGTCGTTTCGCGGCTCGGGCCCACGCTGGTCCTGCGGACCTTCGACGGCATCGCGGACTGGCAGCCACCGCAGCACACGTATGCTGCCCGGACGAAGGAGGCGCGCAGGTCACCGCGGTAGACATCGGTCCGAAGGGCTCTACGGGGCACCCTCGTCCGGTAGCACCGCAGCGGCCCGCGCCGGACAGTGAGAGGGAGACCCCCGTGAAGGTCGGCTGCATCGGACTCGGTGACATCGCGAAGAAGGCGTATCTGCCGGTTCTGACCACTCGGCCCGGGGTCGAACTCCATCTGCAGACCCGTACCCCCGCCACCCTGACCGCGGTCGCCGAGTCCCACCGGATCCCGTCCGGGCAGTGTCACACCGACCTGGAATCGCTGCTCGCCCAGGGGCTGGACGCCGCCTTCGTCCACGCGCCCACGGCCGTGCACCCGAAGATCGTGGCCCGGCTGCTGGACGCGGGCGTCGCCACGTACGTGGACAAGCCGCTGGCCTATGAACTCGCCGATTCCGAAAGGCTGGTGAGTCTCGCCGAAGAGCGCGGGGTGAGCCTTGCCGTAGGTTTCAACCGCAGGGTCGCGCCCGGCTACGCGCAGTGCGCCGAGCACCCGCGCGAGCTGATCCTCATGCAGAAGAACCGGGTGGGCCTGCCCGAGGACCCACGCACCATGGTGCTCGACGACTTCATCCATGTCGTCGACACCCTGCGCTTCCTGGTGCCGGGGCCGGTCGAGCACACCGCTGTACAGGCCAGGATCCGCGACGGGCTGATGCACCATGTCGTGCTGCAGCTGTCCGGCGACGGATTCACCGCCATCGGCATGATGAACCGGCTCAGCGGCTCGACCGAGGAGCGGCTGGAGGTCTCGGGGCAGGACTCCAAGCGAGAGGTCGTCAACCTCGCCGAGGTGATCGACCACAAGGGGCAGCCGAGCGTACGGCGGCGCGGCGACTGGGTACCCGTGGCCCGGCAGCGCGGCATCGAGCAGAGCGTGCTGTCCTTCCTGGAAGCCGTGCGGGCCGGAAAGGTGCTCAGCGCCGGGGACGCCCTGCGCACGCACGAGCTGTGCGAGCGCATCCTGCGCGACCTGGACGTGGCCTAGGGTCTCTCGTTCGGAACAGCCCGGCATGATCCGAACGGGAGGCCCCGGGACCGTGCGCCTCCCCGGGCCCACCGGCCCCGGGATGCGTCGGGCCCCACCCCGATGCAGGCTGGGGTGATGGACCACCGGCCCGTGGAGGTGACCTCGTGAGGCCCCGCGACGAGCCAAAGGGCTGGGGAGCGCTCCAGCCGCCGCCCGGCTACTACTCGGCAGACGGGCGGCCGCCCGACGCCACGCAGCGCGGGCTGATCCTCGACTGGGCGGTCAATCAGCGGATCGCGAGCGGCTGGCGTGTGGAGTCCCGTTCCGAGACCCAGGTCGTCATGGTCCGGGGCCGGCCGCTGAACCATGTGCTGCACGCCATCCTGATGGCCGTCACCTGCTTTCTCTGGGGCGCCGTGTGGCTGGTACTGGCCGTGACGAACAAGGTCGAGCGCGTCTCGCTCACCGTCGACGCCCAGGGCCACATCGTCTCCGTGCACGGCCCGGGATAGTCCGAGGGGCGGTCCCCGGTCCAGCCGGAGCCGAACCCGTCGGCCCGGCGGTCCCGTCGCGTGCGGAATCCACCGGACCGGAGGAGTCCACCGGAACCGCCGCGGTCCTCGCCCCGGACGGTCCGCCCCGGTCACACCGCCGCAACGACCGCACCCCTTCGAATGCGCAGAACACGGCCAGCACCGCCGCCGCCCCCTGCACGGGCCAGTCGCCCAGCCGCACATAGAGCGTCGTACCGGACGCCAGCGGTACGTCGTACACGACCGCCCCGCTCGTACCCGTACCGAGTGGCTCACCGACACGGGCCCCCTGCGGGCCGTACACCGCGCTGATGCCGGTGAGCGTGGCATGCACCATCGGGCGGCCGTTCTCGGCGGCACGCAGCGCCCCGAGCGAGGCGTGCTGCGCGGGAGCCCAGCTGTGCTGGAACGTCGACGTCGACGACTGGTCGATCAGCACCTGCGCGCCGTCCAGGGTCAGCCGCCGGCTCATGTCGGGGAACGCGGACTCGAAGCAGATCAGCGGACCGATGCGCAGTCCCTTCCCGCCGAGCGCCGAGGGCAGCCTCATCGTCACCGGGTGGGTACCCCGCAGCCGGTCCTCGCCCGCGGCCTTGCCCAGGGAGGTGACCCACCCGAGCACCGATCGGGCCGGGATGTACTCACCGAACGGCACCAGTCGCATCTTGTCGTACCGGTCCCCGGTCAGCCCGTCCGGACCCACCAGCACCGCGGACTTGAAGATCCCGGTCCGCCCCGATCCGCCGGTGCGCCGGGCGTCCATGTTGACCAGCACATCCGCGCCCAGCCGGCGCGAGAGGGCCGCGATCCGGGCAGTGATGTCCGGGTGCCGGGAGAGGTCCGTACCGACACTGCTCTCGCCCCACACCACCAGATCGAGATCGCGTCCCACCAGAGAGCCGGTCAGCCGCTCACTGACTGCCAGCCGGCGCTCTACGCTCCGCGGACCCGCGATCACTCCCGGCTGCACGACGGCGATCCTGGCCACGCCCGACTGCTCGGGCCGCGGCGCCCACTGCGCCATCGCCCCCACGGCCAAAGCGCACACCGCGAGGCCGACGACGGCGACCGTACGGGCGGCGGCGGTCACGAACAGCAGGGCCACCGCGGTGTTCACCGCCACCAGCAGAAGGCTCACCAGCCACACCCCGCCGACGGACGCTACCCGGAGTGCCGGAGCCACCTCCCACTGGCTGGCTCCGAGCAGCCCCCAGGGGCCGCCGAGACCCTGCCAGGAACGGACCAGCTCGATCATCAGCCAGCCGCACGGCACCACGACGACCGCGGCCGCGGCGGTCGCGGCGGACACCGGCCCGCGCAGCACCCGGAAGACCAGCAGCCCCCAGGGCGCCCACAGCAGACCGAGCAGAGCCGCCAGGATCACGAGGAAGACATGGAGGCTCGGCAACAGCCATTGGTGCACGGCGAGCAGATAGCCCATCCCGCCGAGCCAACCGTCGAGCGCCGCTCTGCGCCCCGTACCGGCGGAGCGGATCAGCAGCAGCCACGGCACCAGTCCGACCGGCGCGAGCCACCACAGGGAGGGGGCGGGGAACGCGAGCGCGGGCAGCGCACCGGCGAGCAGTGCGAGACAGCCGCGCCACCGGCCGGACCGCAGTATCCGCTCCCACTGCTCGCGCCGACCGGCCGGAATCCGCATGCCGCGCCTCCTCGTCCCGCCTGATCAGCAGTCTCCCCCCTGGCTCCCCGTTCCGCAGTTCTTCCCCCGCGCAGGGGAGCCGAAGCCCCGATGGACCGGATCAGCCCGGCGTGAGCGAGTCCGCAGCGCCGCGCCACTTCTCGTGGACGGTGACGGTGAGAATTCGCCAGCCGGTTCCCGTGCGCGACAGCGTGAAGGTGTACCGCCCGCCGGAGACGAAGTTCGGCGCGCCCGTCCGCGTCCCGAAGCCGCCCCTGTCCCCTTCCGCGGCCTCCAGGCGCATCGGGTTGGCGTAGTCGGCCCGCACCTCGGCGCGGTCGCCCGGACTGCCGTCCAGGTCCTGGAGGCGGACCAGCCGGTTGACGATCAGATGCTGGCGTACAGGGAAGAGCCGCATGGTCTCCGCGAGCCACCGGGCGACCTCGGCCGCGGGCCCCTCGATACCGCCCGCGCTGCGGTAGTCTGCGCGGCCGTCCTCGCTGAACAGGGCGCGGTAGTCCGCCCACGCGCCGTCGTCCACCGCCCTCGCATAGCCGGTGATCACTGCATCGATGGACAGCCGGTCCATCACGGTCGCGAGATCCACGCGCTGCGTCATCGGGCCAGTGTCCGCCCGCCGGCGTGCGAGGCCAAGGGGCGTGCACGCACGGCGGGCCGGGCGATGCCGTCAGCAGGGCACCACCGCCACCGGGCCGAGCGCGTGCGTGAGTGTGGTCTGCGCGACCGGGGAGAGCCCGAGCCCGAGGGACTCACCGCCCTTGCGCCGCCCGATCACGGTCAGTGCCGCGGTGGCCGAGGCCGTGACCAGGGTGCGTGAGGCGGAGCCGCCGACGGGTTCCCTGACGACCTCGACCTGCGGGTACTTCTCCCGCCAGCCCGCGGTGACTTCGGCGAGACTCCGTTCGGCCGCACCTGCCGCCGCGTCCCGGTCGAAGACGGGTCCGCCCGACAGCATCGAGGAGAACATCGTCCAGCCGTGCACGATCCGCAGCCGCGCACCGGGCCGGGAGGCGGCCGTTGAGAAGGCGAACTCCAGCACCGCTTCACTGCTCTCATCGGCGGCGACGCCCGCGACGACGTCGGGGAAGGCCTCCTTCGACTCCTCCTCGTGCTCGTCCGACGGTCCGCCGTGGATGACGACGACGGGACACCCGGCCATGGAGGCGATCGCCAGGCTGTTGGAGCCGAGCATCAGCGACCGGAAACCTCCCAGACCGCGCGAGCCGACGACGACCAGCGAGGCCTCGTTGCTGAGCGAGGTCAGCGCCGCCGCGGGAAAGTCCAGCGGCGCGAGCGTCCTCGGGTGCAGATCGGGAGCGATCCCGGCGACCCGTCGCACGGACCGGGTGAGCAACTCCTCCGCCTCGCGCTGCTGCGTTTCCGGGACGGCGCGGCGAGTCGGCGTGCGGGCATGCACGATGACCAGCGGGAGCCTCCGGCGGACGGCTTCGTGGGCGGCCCAGTCGAGCGCCTCACGGCTGTGCGACGAGCCATCGACGGCTGCGATCACGGGAAGCTCGGTGGCGGTCATGATTTCCCTCCAGGTTCCGGCGGTACATGTCCCACACTGGTACGCGCGCACGTGGTGCGGCAGGGACTTTCGGCCCCATCTGCCCGGGGATCCGGACGGATGCCACCACTGGTGTACGGCCGCCGCACGCCGCGTAGGGGCCGCACGCCGCGTAAGGTACGGCCGCTCGGCGTCCGGTGCTTCGCTCGGCGTACCGCGACCGTCTCCGCCGGTACGACGTCAAGGGAGAACCAGTCCGCGGTGACGACGGCCGTGCCGGACCCGGTGAGCACCGGCCGGCCCTCGGCACCGGGTGGCGGAAGCCGCACCGGTCGATGCGATGTGTTGCGCGACGGGAGCGGTGCTCGTCGGCTCCGGGCTGTGTCATGGTGCGGGCCGCCACGGGGTGCTGTACGGCGGTTGTCGTCGGGGCACCGGCGTGGGCGATCGTCGCCTACTGACGGGGGGGGTACGCCCCCACCGGCCGGGGGCACCAGCCGCTCCTTGACGTCCCCCCGGGCAACACCCAGTGTGTGCCTGTCGGAAGCGCCGGGGCGGACACCCGCCCCGGCGCCGGGAGCGGAAGCGGGAGAGGTCCGGATGGAATCGTGCTGCGTCGTCCTCGACATAGGCGGAGTGCTGGAGATGACTCCGGCCACGGGGTGGGAGGGGGCGTGGGAGCGGCGACTCGGCCTCCCGCCCGGGGCCGTGCACGAGCGGCTGGGTGACGTCTGGGAAGCGGGGAGCGTCGGGACGGTCGGCGAGTCAGGGGTCCGGGCACGGGTCTCGGCGGACCTCGGGCTGGACCCTGTGCAGACGGAGGCGTTCATGGCCGACCTGTGGGACGAGTACCTCGGCAGTCCCAACGAAGAGCTGATCGATTACGTACGGACCCTGGCCTCCCGTTGCAGGCTCGGCATCCTGAGCAACAGCTTCGTCGGCGCCCGGGAACGCGAGGAGAAGCGGTACGGCTTCGGCGATCTGGTGGACGACATCGTCTACTCGCACGAGATCGGCATCCTCAAGCCCGCGGCGGGCGCGTTCGAAGTGACGTGCGCCCGGCTCGGGGTGAGGCCCGCGGACTGCCTCTTCATCGACGACGTCATGGTCAACGTCACCGCGGCGCGTGCAGCCGGCATGCGGGGGCTCCTCTTCGAGTCCAACGCGGAGACGATCAGCGCCATCGAGAGGCACCTGACGCCGACGCGACCGGCCTGAGCGCGCACCCCGGCCGCGCTCTCCTGCCTCATGGCCCGGTGCGGAAAGGATGAGGATGAATCCGACTTGTCAGGACTAATCATCTAGGCCGCTCGATACTGGGACCATGGCACAGAAAACCTCTCGGCCACACGCCCCGCCGACCCTTTCCGTCAAGGGCCGCGACGTACGGCTACGCACCATCGGGCTCTTGGTGCTGGCGGGACTCGCGATCTGGTTCATCGCCGTGAACACCGAATCGATCGGCATCCGGTTGTGGGTCACCACGGTCACGTTGCCGCTCTGGGCGGTACTGACAGTCACCCTGCTGGTCGGGCTGGTCATGGGCGCGATCCTGACCCACCGCCGTGCGAAGCGCTGAGTCCCCGAACAGCCGATCCGTTTGGGGGCTCAGGGGGTCTTCGGAGTGCCCGTCTGCCGCGGTACCGTGCTGCGGCTGGTCGTCGTACTGCCCGTGCCGGGTGTGCCGGGCTCCGCGTGCGGTGGGCGTCGATGGCTACGGCCGCCCGCAGCCCGGCGCCTCGCCCTCCACGTCGCCGGCGGGGTGGTTGTGGCTGAGCGCTTCGGTCGGCCTTTCTGCGCTGGGAAGTTGGTCACTCCTCCCCAGAGGCGGGAGCCCGGCCGGCGGGCCGGTCAGTGGGACCCGGAGAACAGCGCGTTGAGTTCCGGGAAGGCCATGCCGTCGGCGAGCGAGTCGTATGCGCCGGTGGCGAAGAGCTCCTGCGAGAGAGCGGTCATTGACGTTGCCCCTCCGCCCGCCGCATTGGGACGGACCGTGGACGACTGATCGGGGCACTCCTTCCCCCGGAGTGTGTCCGCTCGGCTGCTCGTGCCCGCCGTTAATCAGGTGGCTCCGGGGGTGGTGGGCGAGTGGCGCAACCGGCCGATTTTTCTCGGGGTGCGCCCCGCACTGAATGCTGTCTAGGCTTGATTCGGTGGTCCACGAGGCATGCCGGAGCGGTGCAGACGACATCCGGGCCAGGTCGGCCACAGTCCTCGTCCTATGAGGGTCGCCATCGACACCTCACGGACCTCCGCCTAGAGGGAAGAGGTATCGGTATGAGGTCACATCGCATCCGCACGAGCGCCGCAGCGATCACCGCTGTGGTGGCCCTCCCGCTCTCGCTCGGCGCGTTCGCCCCGCAAGCGTTCGCCGGTGACGCGGCGTCCAGCCCGTCCAGCACACCGAGCCCGTTCGGCCCGGGATGCTCCCAGCTGCCGCACAGCGGCAAGGGCAGTGCCACCGGCATGTCCAAGGAACGCGTGGCCACGGCGGCGGCCAACAACCCGAAACTGACCAAGCTGGCACTCGCGTTGAAGGACGCCGGGCTCACCACCAAGCTCAATGACGCGAAGCACATCACGGTCTTCGCTCCCACGAACGCGGCCTTCGACAAGATCTCCAAGATGCAGCTTTCCAGCCTGCTCAAGGACAAGGCGCAGCTGAAGAAGGTCTTGACCTACCACGTCGTGGACAAGACCATCACCCCGAACGACCTTCCCAACGGCAGCTTCAAGACGCGGGAGGGCTCCATGCTCAAGACCTCCGGGTCGGGCACGTCGTTCAAGGTCAACGACACCGCCAAGATCGTCTGTGGGGACATCAAGACGGCCAACGCCACCGTCTACCTCGTCGACAAGGTGCTCATGCCCCCGTCCTAGGAGCAGCCCTGCTCCGGCTTCGATCGGCCGGTAGCAGGTGTACGGTTCCGCCTCCCGCCTCTCGCTTCCCGGGGAGGCGGGACCGTCAGCCCCAGGCAGAGGCAGCCGAGACCGGTGTCCGGCCGCGGGGATCTGTGCGTTGCTGCGCGGCGGATTCTCTCCAAAAAGGGTGAGCAATAGTCCCCGAGTTCCGCGTTTGCCCGCAGCTCCCGGGCACCACTGAGAGTGCCTGGACCTGGGCCTGTTACCTCGTTCGGGTGGCCGCAGGCCGTTCTGACCCAACCTCACCTGTAGTACGCAACCCTCATCCCTGTCGGGATTCCTTCAGCCTGGGTGAAGTCATGGAGGCGTGGGTTGGCTCTGGCCGTAGTACGCGATCTACGCGAGTACCGGGCACCGGTGAGCGAGGAGGATCTCGCCGAGTTCGAGACCGATGTGCTGGCGGGGTTCGTGCTCGCGCGGGCGTCGGCCGGTCTGGTCGACAGCACGATCCGCAACGACACCAACCACCTGGAGCTGATCCGGGACTGGTTCGGCCATCCGCTGTGGGAGATGGAGCCGGCCGACGCCGACGTCTATTTCGGCAAGGTGCTCCGCGACGCCAAGCCCTCGACGCGGACCGGGCGGGCCGGTGCGCTGACGGTGTACTTCCAGTTCCTCTGCGGCACAAGGTCCAGCTGCACAACCTCACCGGCCGTGTGGCCGAGTGCCCGCTGGATGAGATGAACCGGCCGCGGGCCTCGGTGGAACCGCAACTGCGGATCCCGCCCAGCGAAGCGGAAATCGAGACGCTGTTCTCTGGATGGCGCGAGGAGCTGGTGACCTGCCGCAAGTTCGGCCCGGCCGCCCGCAACTACGCGGTCGCCCGGCTGGCGGCGGACGTGGGGCTGCGGATCAACGAGGCACGGATGCTCGACCTGGACGACGTCCGGTGGGAACTGGGCCGTTTCGGCAAGCTCAACGTCCGGCACGGCAAGGGATCCCGAAGGCGGGGACCGAAGCCACGGCTGGTGCCGCTGATCAACGGAGCCGCCCGCAGCCTGCGGTGGTTCATCGAAGACGTGTGGGGCCACTTCGACGCCGACCACACCAGACCGGGCGCCCCGCTGTTCCCCTCCGAGCGCAAGAATCGGGACGGCTCCTGCTCACGGGCGACCGCCGATGTCTTCC
Source organism: Streptomyces sp. NPDC104309 (assembly GCF_055584025.1). Lineage (NCBI taxonomy): Bacteria > Bacillati > Actinomycetota > Actinomycetes > Kitasatosporales > Streptomycetaceae > Streptomyces > Streptomyces sp. NPDC104309. The sequence goes on from NZ_JBVJMV010000021.1 coordinate 53,166, forward strand.
GCCGGTCGCTGGCCGATGCCGCAGCTCAGCACCTGCCCACCTGGGCCGGGAAGCTCACCCCGCATGTGCTGCGGCATTTTTGTGCCTCCCAGCTCTATCTCGCCGGCATGGCCTTGTTCGCCATCCAGGAGCTACTTGGACATGCCTGGACCGGCACCACGGCCCGGTACATCCACGTCCACGGCACCCATGTCGAAGACGCCTGGGTCGCCGGCCAACAGCGCGCCACCGACCGGTGGAAAGGACTGGCCCAGTGAAGTGGAACCTTCGCCTGGCGGCCGCCAACCGCGGCATCTGGAAGGCCAGCGAACTCCAGCGGATGCTCGCCGAACGCGGCGTGGTGATCAGCATGGGCAAGATGTCGGGCCTGTGGTCCGGCCAGCCGAACACCGTCAAGCTCGACGAGCTGGACGTCATCTGCGCCGTGCTCGGCTGCGGCGTCGAGGAACTGCTCCTGCCCGAGCCGGAGCGAGTGCCGGAGCCAACACCGGCGACCGACTCGCAGGCCACCGTGGTGGGCCAGCCGCGCGCCATCACCCCGCGCCCCCGCACCGGCAGGTCCCTGCCTCCTCGATGAACTGCGTGCACTGCGGCAAGCCGCTGCCCGAAGGATCGCGGCGAGACCGGGCCTACTGCGACCATAAATGCCGTGCCCTGGCCTCCTACCACCGACGCAAAGCAGGCATCCCACCCCCGCCACGCTGGCAGCACCCCGCCCTGACCTCGAACAACTCCCTGCTCCGGTCGGCTGCCGCCCACGCCAAGCAGATCGGCGAGGCCAACGGATGGTCCGCGTCACTCCTCCGGTGCGCGATGGACGGCCTGACGGCGGTGCTGGAGGACCGCCCGCCCGGCAAACCCGTGAAGCTCACCGAAGTCCGTACGCGAGTACCGCGACATGCTTCCAGCCATCGGGTCGCCGAGGTCCTCACCGACCTCGAACTGCTCGAAGACGACAGCGTGTTGGCGATCCGCTCCTGGATCGAGGACCGCACCACCGAGTTACCCGCCAGCCTTGCTAGTGACGTTCGCGCCTGGCTGCTGGTCCTGCTCGACGGTGACAGCCGTGCCAAGCCCCGGTCCCACACCTGCCTCTACGTCTATTTCGGCTGCGTCCGCCCCCTGCTGGAGAACTGGGCGACGACCCATGGGCACCTGCGCGAGATCACCGCCGCCGACGTCACGGCTGCGCTGTCACCCCTACGCGGATGGCAGCGACGCAACGCCATCGCCGCACTACGCTCACTGTTCCGCTTCGCCAAGAAGCGCGGCCTGATCTTCGCCAACCCCACCACCCGCCTCAAGACCGAAGACATCCCTCGCAGCCTGCTGCCGATGACCGACGCCGAGGTCCTCGCCGTCCAGCGGATCGCCGTCACCCCAGCACAACGGCTGATCGTCGCCTTCGCCGCCGTCCACGCCGCCCGGGCTACGGCCATCCGACGCCTCACCTTGGACGACCTCGACCTGCCCAACCGCCGGATCACCATCGTCGGACACGCCCAACGGCTCGGCGAACTGCCTCACCAGACCCTGCTGGCCTGGCTCGCCCAGCGACGCATCACCTGGCCGAAGACTCCCAACCGGCACGTATTTATCAACGCGAAGACCGCCCACCGGGCCTGTCAGTGCCGAATACCTCAAGCGGCACCTGCTGCACCAGGGCATCTACCTCGAACGCATCCGCGGCGACCGGGTACTGCACGAGGCGCTGACCGTCGGCGCCGACCCGCTACACCTCGCCCTGGTCTTCAACCTGTCCCACACCACCGCGAGCCGCTACGCGGCAATCGCCCAGAACCTGCTCGACGACCAGATCGAGCAGACCGCCGATGATGAAGATTCTTGATTTTGGCTCTGGCCGCAGTTTCGTGAGCCCCGCTCAGAAGGACCGGTAGATCCCCTCGGGATCACCGTGAGCCCATGCCGCGTACTCCTCGAAGCCCAGGTTGCCGATGCTCAGGTTCGCGTGGACGTCGTGGACCCCTGCGGGGATGGTGCGGAAATCGCGGCCGAACTCGGTTAGCTGTTCGTAGTCCTCATCGTTCACGCACTCCTCCCGCGTCAGCGTGGTGACAGCCAGCAGCGCGTGGCTTTCGGCCTGCATGGTTATACGGTCGGCGAGGAAGACAACGGCTAGGTCGTCATCAGCGCAGACCGCAGTCAGCACCTTGTCAACGGTCGCCCCTGCCCAGGCCAGATGGTCGATGAAGTGGACGTGCGCCTCGTACTGCCTGTCTCCCCAGGGCTTCATCAGCGCCGCCGCCACGTCCTGCCACGCCTGGTCGTCGTGGTAGTCGGTTCTGACGACCAGGGCATCGAACTCATCACGGCCGGTGACGGCGGGCAACGCTCTCATGGATCCTTCTCCTCGGTGACGATCGGTGAGCCGTGCCCGACTGTCTCATGGGCCGTTTTCAAGAATCCTCATCACCGAGGGCGCATGGGCATCCTGCCGATTCAGCAGCGACGAACCCACTGCACCTTCGAGCCTGCCAGCCGAAGACGCCGTGGGTTCCCAGTAAAAGCACCACAGTCACGCCGAACCCACGGCCGACGTGCCGGTAAGAACGCTGTCACCAGCCGCAATCGGCGGTGATCTTGCAACGGTGTCACCCATGTGGGTGAGTCCTGGGCCGTACGGCTGCGGTGAGTGAAGCTCTGCGAGGACGGTCGGCGATCGTGGCCCGTACCCCCGTTGGACCTGGATGACCTCGTCGAGCACTGGACGCTGCTGAAGGACGAGCAGGCACTCGTGTCCGGCAAGCGCGGTGCGACGCGACTGGGCTTCGCCGTGCTGCTGAAGTTCTACACGCAGTACGGCCGGTTTCCCCGAAACCGGGCAGAGCTGCCCGGTGAAGCCGTGGAGTTCGTCGCCCGGCAGGTGCAGGTTCCCGCCTCGGAACTGGAGTCCTACGACTGGACGGGCCGCACGGTCGAGTACCACCGTGCACAGATCCGGCAGCACCTGGGCTTCCGTGAGTGCAGCGTCGCGGACGCGGAGAAGCTGACGGAGTACCTGGCAGAGCACGTCGCGCACAGGGAACGCAGGCCCGAGCAGGTCCGGGTGGAACTGCTGGCGCGTTGCCGCACGGAGAGCATCGAGCCGCCCACGACGGGCCGGTGCGACCGCATTGTGGCGGCTGCCCTGCGGACGGCTGAGGAGTCGCTGACTGTTCTGATTTCCTCGCGGCTGACCGCGGAGAGCGTGGAGCGGATCGTGGCCTTGGTGTCGGGTGGCACCGACGACCAGGACGACGACGGAACCGCGGGCGGCGGCGCGGAGGGCGAGGACGCGCCGCCGGTGCTGGCGAAGGTCAAGGAAGCGCCGGGCAACGTGAGCCTGGAGACGATGCTCACCGAGATCGACAAGCTGCTGGCGGTGCGGGCGATCGGTCTGCCACGGGATCTGTTCATCGACGTCGCGCCGAAGGTCGTGTCCGGCTGGCGGGCGCATGGTCTACGAGGTCGGCGCCTTCCAGGCCCTGCGCGACCAGCTCAAGTGCAAGGAGATCTGGGTGGTCGGCGCCGACAAATAACGCAACCCGGATGAGGACCTGCCGCAGGATTTCGAGGCCCGGCGGGCGGTGAACTACCGGGAGCTGCGCAAGCCACTGGACGCCGCGGTGTTCGTCGACGAGCTGCGCGAGCAGATGACGGCCGAACTGACCCTGCTCCACGACAAGATGCCCAAGCTGTCCTGGCTGGACATCGCGGAACGGAAGTCCGGGGCGATCCGGCTCACGGCGGCCGAGGCCCAGCCCGAGCCGCGCAACTTGCGCAGGGTCAAGGGCGAGGTACAGAGGCGGTGGGGCATCGTGCCGCTCGTCGACATGCTGAAGGAAGCGGTGCTGCGGAGCGGCTGCCTGGACGCGGTCACCTCCGTCTCCGGCGGCGGCAGCCTCTCGCCGGAGGTGCTGGCCGAAGGCCTGCTGCTGGTGATCTACGCCTACGGCACGAACACCGGGATCAAGGCCGTCGCCTCCGGCGGCCACGGCCCCACCGAGGACGAACTGCGCTACGTGCGCCGCCGGTACCTGTCGGCGGAGGCCGCCCGCGCCATCGCCGTCCAGATCGCGAACGCCACCTTCGCCGCCCGCAGCACCGAGCTGTGGGGCCAGGGCTCCACAGCGGTCGCCTCCGACTCCACCCACGTGCGCGCCTACGACCAGAACCTGTTCACCGAGTGGCACTCGCGCTACGGCGGTCGGGGGGTGCTCATCTACTGGCACGTGGAGAAGAAGTCGCTGGCCATCCACTCCCAACTGATCAGCTGCACCGCCTCGGAGGTCGCCGCGATGATCGAGGGCGCCTTGCGGCACGGCACCACCATGGACGTCGAGGCCAACTACACAGACAGTCATGGCCAGTCGGAAATCGGGTTCGGCATCACGACGCTGCTGAACTTCGACCTCCTGCCGCGCATCAAGCGGATCAACAAGGTAAAGCTGTACCCGCCCGTGGCCGGCGAGCCGGACGCCTACCCGCAGCTGACCCCGGCGCTGACCCGCCCGATCCGCTGGGAACTCATCACCCAGCAGTGCGACCAGATGATCAAGTATGCGACCGCGATCCGGACCCGTACCGCCTCCACCGAGGCGATCCTGCGCCGCTTCAGCCGCAACGCCTCCCACCCCACCTACGCGGCGATGCTGGAGGTCGGCCGCGCCCAGAGGACCATCTTCGTGGCCCGCTACCTGCGGCTGCGGGACCTCCAGCGGGAGATCGAGGAGGGCCTGAACGTCATGGAATCCTCCAACGGCGCCAACTCCGTGATCGCCTACGGCAAGGGCGGGGAGATCGCCTCGAACCGGCGCGACGAGCAGGAGATGTTCGTACTGTGCCTGCGGATTCTGCAATCGGCCCTGGTCTACGTGAACACCCTGATACTTCAGGACATCCTCGGTGAACCGGAGTGGGCCGACTTCCTTACGCCTGCCGACCGGCGCGGCCTGACCCCGCTGTTCTGGTCGCACGTGCGTCCGTACGGGGAGGTCAACCTCGACATGGACACCCGCCTCGACCTTGCTGCGGTCAAACTTCCGGGTCCGCGAGTTCCGACGGACGCCGCCGACCAGCAGTCATCTGAGCGTGCGTGAAGCGTGGGCGAGGTCAGAAGGAGCGTTGAGAGGGAGGAGAAGGCCAGATGGTCCGCCTCCCTCCCGTAAAGGTTATGTCGCTACATTTGCACTGTCCTGTGAGGCGTCTTCCTTGGAATGCGGCTTCAGGACGCCCCGCCCGCGCGTTCGGTCTATCTCGCGCCATTCCGGCCGCAGTCCAGCCAGATTCGTGGTGAGGAAGTACGCAACCCCGCAGGTGAGCAGCACCGGCACGAGTCCGACAGCGGTCACCGCCGCCCCGGCGATCAGTCCGCCGAGAGGGATACCGGCCCACGCCAGCGAGTCACCGAGCGCGTTGACCCGGCCCAGCATCCGGCGCGGCACCCGCTCGACGAGGACGGCCCCCAGCACTGGGTTGACGAAGCCGGCACCGAACCCACTGACCGCGAAGACGGCCAGTACCACCCCCAGTGGGGCGTCGAAGGCGAGGATCAGGAACCTCGGTGCCCCGGCCAGCAGGAAGCCAGTGAGAACCACCACCCGCCGCCGCAGCCGGTGCGCGACCACTGCGGCGATCAGGCTCCCGCCGACCCCCGCGGCCCCCATCATGCTGCCCATCAGGCCGATCGCGGTCGGCCCGTTGCCGGACTCCTTGGCCCAGACGGGTACGAGCACCGAAGTGATCGCCGCGTCCAGCAGGTTGGTGATGCCGACCATGACGATGACGGTGAGCAGCAGCGGCTCACCGCGCAGGAAGGTGAAGCCCTCGCCGAACCGCCGCCAGTAGCCCGGTCCCGTCTCCCCGGCCGGCGAGGGGGCTTCCTCGGCCGCGTGCCCCATGCCGCGAGGCAGCGCGAGTTTGATGATCACCGATCCGAGGGCGAAGCAGCCCGCGTTGACGGCGAGCCCCGTCAGGGGACCGAGCAGTGCCACCAGGGATCCGCCGACCGCCAGACCGACGGTAGAGGCGAGCCGCTCGATCACGCCGGACAGACCGGTGGCCCGCTCCAGCGGCACCCGGCCACGTTCGGCTGCCTCCGGGACCATCACCTCCTTGGCCAGGTCGCCGGGTCCCCGGGCCGCGCCGATCAGCGCGACCAGGACCAGCAGAAGGGGAAAGGAGAGCAGGTTCAGGGTGTGGAGCAGGGGAACTGCGGCGGCGGCGGTCGCGCTGGCCAGATCGGTGGTCCAGGAAATGGCCCGCGGGCCGATCCGGTCCACCAGCGGTCCGGTGAACGCCTTGACCACCACGTAGGGAGTCATCTCGCAGAAGGCGACCAGTCCGGTCTGGGTGGCGCTGCCGGTGGTGACGAGGACGAACCAGGGCAGTGCCACAACGGAGATCCGGGTGCCGGTCAGCGATACGGCCATGGCCGCCAGCACTCCGCCCAGCGGCCGTAAGGACCTCTTGCCGGGTATGCCGTCGGCCTCCGAGGCGTCGTCGGTCATGACGTCGGGCTTCCTTCCGCTTCCTGAGGGCCAGAAGGGAGCGACGACGCGGCAGGCGCATCCAGTTCGGGCAGGATCTGCGTGATCACGGCGACCCGTTCGGCTCCCTCGGGGGCACTTGCCGCCGAATCCGGGTCGTCTCGCCGGTAGCGCGTGATGACTTCCGTCAACTCACGTTCCAGGGCGGCGGCTTCCTCGGGCGTGAGCCGAAGGGCCCAGTCGCTCATGTCGAAGGTGTTCCGCCATGCGCCGGGCATCGTCTGAAGCCCGTTCAGGGTCTGCTGCGTGCGCAGGGTGTAGATGGCGGCGACGGACTGCAGGTAGGCCAGTGCGGCCTCGGGCTCCCGCTCGGCCAGCTCCGGATCGTTGAACCAGGTCGTCCGATGCACCGAACGCCACCAGCGCTCTCGCGCGTTGCCGCGTTCGGTGTCCTCCTCGACGAAACCGGCCGCGCCGAGCTGCCGGAGGTGGTAGCTGGCCGTACCGGAATTCACGCCCAGCCGCTCCGCGAGGCGGGTGGCAGTCGACGGGCCGTACTTCCGCAGCAGCCCGACCAACTGCACGCGCACCGGATGCGCCAGGGCACGCAGCCCCTTGGCATCCAGGACAACCGAGTCCTCTTCAACGTTCGGGCCATCCGGCCTCTCCACTGCATCAGCCATGCAACACACCGTAGTCCGCAAAGGGTTCTTCGCAAAGGGTTCTTCGCGAAGAACCCTTTGCGGTTCAGCTCGCTTGCGATGTGCCGCTGCTCATCTATCGACCGATTGATGCGCAAGATCGGTAAGCGGCAGTGCGCGGCCGGATCGACGCCGGATCATGCCCATAAAACGGTGTCAGAAAGTCGATGTGCTCAAGAACTTGAGGAGCACCGTTTTCTGTACGATCTGGCGGGTGCAGCCACCCCAGGACGACGACACCGCCGATCTCCTCGCCCCCGTCCCGGCCGTACGGACCGGTGGCCTTGTGGGATACGGACGCGTGTCCGCCAAGGGGCAGTTGCTCGACCGGCAGGTCCACGCGCTCACCGAAGCAGGGTGCATCCGGATCTTCGCCGACAAGAAGTCCGGCAGGAACGCCGAGCGCGAGGAGCTATGGAAGGCCCTCGACTTCCTCCGCGAGGGCGACACCCTCGTCGTCCCGTCGCTGGACCGGCTCGGCCGCTCTCTCCAGGACCTCATCGCCATCGTGTCCGGCCTGCGGAAGCGCGGCGTCGGCTTCACCTCGCTGCACGAGGCGCTCGACACGACGACGCCCGGCGGGCGCCTGGTCTTCCATGTTTTCGCGGCCCTCGCGGAGTTCATCCGCGAACTCATCGTCCAGGGCACCAACGAGGGCCTGGACGCTGCCCGCGCCCGAGGTGCCCGGCTCGGCCGCCCGCCGGCCATGACCGACGAACAGGTACGTCACGCCCGCGACCTGCTCGCCCGCCCGGAGAACACCGTCACCTCGATCGCGAAGCTCCTCGGGGTCTCCCGCAACACCATCTACAACTACGTGCCCGAACTGAAGGGCGGCCGTCTCGCGCTCGCCGAGGCGACCAACACGGCAGAACTGCCCCGACCCTCCAGGTCAAAGGACTGATCACCGCCGTTTGCGGCTGGTGACACGGTTCTTACCAGCACCCCAAAAGACCGGACCGTACACAGCGGCGGCAGCGCCTACGTGCCCCGCCGATGCCGACCTGCTTCCCGAAAGCTACATCTGGGCCGACCACCAACTCGACGCGGAGCAGACCGAGGCTCTCGGCACAAGCTGACACCGCCGGACATCAGCAGGGCGAACGCTGCCTGAGGCGACACTGGCACCGAGCCCTGGAGCGATCCCCGGCTACCCCGCGGACTCGCCCGCGTGCGGGCTCAGCACCCCGGCCGCCACCAGCGCGAACAGAACCAGCCCGAGAAGCACGCGGTAGATGACGAACGGCATGAAGCTCTTGGTCGTGATGAACTTCATGAACCAGGCGATGACGGCATAGCCGACGCCGAACGCGATGAGTGTGGCGAAGATGGTCGGCCCCCAGGACACATGTCCCTGCCCCGCGTCCTTCAGCTCGAAGACTCCCGAGGCCAGCACCGCCGGGATCGCCAGCAGGAAGGAGTAGCGGGCCGCCGCCTCGCGGGTGTAGCCCATCAGCAGACCGCCGCTGATGGTGGCGCCGGAGCGGGAGACACCCGGAATCAGCGCCATCGCCTGGCAGAAACCGAAGATCAGGCCGTCCTTGACCCCGAGTTCCTTGAGCGTCTTGCGCTCCTTGCTGGCCCGGTGCCTGCCGCCCGCCTCGTCGCGGGCGGCGAGCCGGTCAGCGATGCCCAGGACGATGCCCATCACGATCAACGTGGTGGCGATCAGCCGCAGATCCCGGAAAGGGCCCTCGATCTGGTCCTTGAAGGTCACGCCCAGCACACCGATGGGGATCGAGCCGACGATGACCAGCCAGCCCATCTGTGCGTCGTGGTCGCTCCGCATGGACCGGTCGACCAGCGAACGGAACCAGGCCGAGACGATCCGGACGATGTCTTTGCGGAAGTAGATGAGGACTGCCGCCTCCGTGCCGATCTGGGTGATGGCGGTGAACGCCGCACCCGGGTCGTGCCAGCCGGCGAACGCCGCGGTGAGCCGCAGATGCGCGCTGGAGGAGATCGGCAGGAACTCGGTCAGTCCCTGAACGAGGCCCAGGACGAACGATTCGAACCAGCTCATGGGGCTTTGGCCATCCCGGAGGTGATCGTGCATCGGCCGACGGCCGTGAGAGCCGTCGGCAGCGTGCGGATGTGGAGTCGAATGAGGGCAGGGCCGTGCCGCGCCCGGAGATCTTCGGTCGGTCGCGGGCAGGGTATCGCCCTCAGATGAACAGCATTACGCGTACCCCTGCGCCGCCCACCGCACCACTGCCCGCCACCTCCGCGCGTACCGGATCACTCGGCGGCGAGGCGGTGGCGCTTGCGCCAGGCGACGACGGCCGCGCCGACCCCCGTCAGCACGATGAACCCCGTGGCGGCCAGGAACGCGGGCGACGTCGGTGACGAGGCCTCGCTGCCCGCGACGACATACGCGGCGGTGTTCGGGACCGAGCCGAGCCCCGTGGCCATCAGGAACGGCGAATACCGCATGCGTGAGACCGCCGCGCAGTAGTTGGCCGCGGCGAACGGCACACCGGGAAACAGCCGCAAGGCCAGCATCGAGCGGAATCCGTGCCGGCTCAACTGGCCGTCCGCCGCCTTGAGCCAGCGCCCGCGCAGCAGCGTACGGAGCGCGTCCTGCCCCAGTACCCGGCCCAGCGCGAACGAGATGCCCGCGCCGAGCACCGTGCCCGCCAGCGCGGCGGCCAGCCCCGACTGCGAACCGAACAGCGCACCGGCGGCGAGATTGAGCAACGGCCGCGGCACGAAGGCCACGGTGCACACGCCGTATGCGACGCCGAACAGCACGACCGCGGCGGCGCCCCCGCTCAGCCGGGTGGGCCAGCCGGTGGCGAGCAGCCGTTGGGGATCGAGGAGCAGCGTGGTCGCCGCGGCGCCCAGCAGCACCGCCACGAGCAGCGAGAACCGGGACCAGGGCGAGAGCAGAGCCCTCGTGCAGCGCACGGCGAGGCCAGTGGCGGGCCGGGCGGCGGGGACGGGGTCGAGCATGCGGGGAGACTAACCGACGCCCGTGCGCGATCGCCGCAATGCGAACGATACGTACAGGGTGACCCGCGCCGATGTCGTGAGTGCGACGCGGCCGAGACGCCGGAGCGGAGGCCGAACTCCCGTGTGCGCCCGCGCCGTCCGCGCCGGAAAACCATTCGACGTCACCATGTTCCTCGGCCATCATCGGAGCCATGTTCCGGTACGCCTTCCTCGCAGCGTCGTCCGCAGTCGCGGACGCGCCGAAGGCTGCCGTGAGCCCCGTCACCGCAGCGGCAGTCGTCGCAGCAGCGTTCACCGCTGCCGCAGCGTCCATCGGCGGCGCCCGAAGCTGACCCTCCCCCGACAGTCCGGCGGACCCCGCAAGGGGAGGGTCGGCGGGGCCCTGGGGTCTTCTCACTCAGCTTCGAATTCCAAGGAACGAGCCATGCCCAAGACGGCATACGTGCGCACCAAGCCCCACCTCAACATCGGCACCATGGGCCACGTCGACCATGGCAAGACCACCCTGACCGCGGCCATCACCAAGGTCCTCAGCGACCGCGGAACCGGGACGTACGTTCCGTTCGACCGGATCGACCGGGCGCCGGAGGAGACGCAGCGCGGCATCACCATCAACATCGCGCACGTCGAGTACGAGACCGACACCCGTCACTACGCGCATGTCGACATGCCGGGGCACGCCGACTACATCAAGAACATGGTCACCGGCGCCGCCCAGCTCGACGGGGCGATCCTCGTCGTGTCCGCGCTCGACGGCATCATGCCGCAGACCGCCGAGCACGTACTGCTCGCCCGCCAAGTGGGCGTCGACCACATCGTCGTCGCCCTCAACAAGGCTGACGCGGGCGACCCGGAGCTCATCGACCTCGTCGAGCTGGAGGTCCGCGAGCTGCTCTCCGCGCACGGCTACGGCGGCGACGCCGTCCCCGTCGTCCGGGTGTCGGGCCTCAAGGCCCTGGAGGGCGACCCGCGCTGGACCTCGGCCGTCGAGGCGCTGCTGGACGCCGTCGACACGTATGTGCCGATGCCGGTCCGCTACACGGACGCGCCGTTCCTGCTGTCGGTGGAGAACGTCCTGACCATCACCGGCCGGGGCACCGTCGTCACCGGGGCCGTCGAGCGCGGCACCGTGCGGGTGGGCGACCGGGTGTCGGTGCTGGGGCCGGACATCGAGACGGTCGTCACCGGCCTGGAGACCTTCGGGAAGCCGATGGAGTCCGCCGAGGCCGGCGACAACGTAGCCCTGCTGCTGCGCGGCGTGGAGCGTGACCGGGTCCGCCGCGGCCATGTGGTGGCGGCGCCCGGCAGCGTGACGCCGAGCCGCCGCTTCACGGCGCAGGTGTACGTCCTGTCGGCGCGGGAGGGCGGCCGGACCACCCCGGTCACGACCGGCTACCGACCGCAGTTCTACATCCGCACCGCGGACGTCGTCGGAGACGTCGACCTCGGCGCGGTGGCGGTGGCGCGCCCCGGTGACACGGTCGACCTGACCGTCGAACTGGGCCGTGACGTCCCGCTGGAGACCGGACTCGGCTTCGCGATCCGCGAGGGCGGCCGCACCGTCGGCGCGGGCACCGTCACCGGACTGCTCTGAGACGTGCCGCACCGGGGGCCCGCCTCCCGTACCCCACGGGAGGCGGGCCCGATCCTTGCGCAAGACTGACGGCATGGCAGGAACGGCACTGGTGCTCGGTGCCTGCGATGTCAGCAGCAGCGCCTGGGAGACCGGAATTCTCCACGGGCTCGCGAAGGCGGGCGTGGGCCTAAGGGCTGTCCCGTCATCCCTGGCAGGCGCGCGACGACAGCTACTTCCCCAAGCTCTCGGCTGCGCTCGAACAGGGGAGGCCCCATCCTCGCCGCGTTGTCGGAACATCCGCATACATCCAGTATGCGGACGTCCCTCCGCCTTGCGATGCACCGCATCTGACGCCGCGCGCTGATCCACCACGGATTGCGGGACAGCCCTTAGGCGGCGTCGACGTGATCACCGGCAGCTCGGCGGACGTTCCTGGATCGACGGAGGAGCGCATGCCACGGCCGACGCCCGTCTCGCCGAGGGCTACGGGCGTGTCTTCGTCATCGCTCCGACGGCCAGCGGCAGCAAGGCCATCGTCTTGCCGTGCTCGCAGGCGGCCGAGCTCGCCGCGAAGGGCGCCCGCGTGGAGGTCATCACCCCGGACGCGGCGGCGAAGAAGGCCTTCGGCCGCAACCCCCTCGACCCGGCCTGCCGGGCCGCGGCGGCCCGCGCCGGGCTTGCGCGGTCGGCCGCGCACACCGAAGCCGTCGCCGCGGTCATGAGCGGCTGATCGTTCACCGCACAATGGGGGAGTGAACGAGTCGATACCCGTCATCAGGGACGTGGACCAGGGCACCGCCAGGCTCCTGCCGGACGTCGACCGGGACAGGGCCTGGCTGCTCACCGTCGACGGCGCACCCCAGTCGTACGTCGACCTCGATGCGCCGGACCATCTCGAATTCGAGTACGTACGACGCCTCGCGCACGTCGTGGACTGCGCCGCGGCACCGGGCGCACCGCTGGATGTCCTGCACCTCGGCGGCGGCGCGCTCACCCTGCCCCGCTATGTGGCGGCGACCAGGCCGGGCTCTCGCCAGGACGTCGCCGAGGCCGACCTCGGGCTCCTCGCCCTGGTCGCCGAGCGGCTGCCGCTCCCCGACGGCAGCGGGATCGCCGTGCACGGCGAGGACGCGCGCAGCCGGCTGGAACGGACGCCGCCCGGGTCTCTCGACGTCCTGGTCGCGGATGTCTTCGGCGGCTCCCGGGTACCCGCCCACCTCACCACCGTCGAGTACGCCGGGGCCGCGCGCCGTGCGCTGCGCGACGGCGGGACGTACGCCGCCAACCTCGCGGACGGCGCGCCGTTCGACTTCCTCCGCTCCCAGCTGGCCACCTTCGCGGCCGTCTTCGAGGAGTTCGCGCTGATCGCCGAACCGGCGGTGCTGCGCGGCCGGCGCTTCGGCAACGTCCTCCTCGTCGCGTCCCGAAGCCCCATCGACACCGCGACGCTGACCCGCCGCTGCGCCGCCGACGCCTTCCCGGCCAGGGTCGAGCACGGCCCGGCGCTGGACCGGCTCACCGGCGCCGCCCGGCCGGTCGGGGACGGCGAGGCGGTCGCCTCACCCGAGCCGCCCGACGGAGCCTTCGGCATCGGCTGAGGGCGGCCGCGGAGCCTGGCCGCCACCACCTCGGTGGTGGCGGCGCGGGTCGGATCGCGTACCTCGGGCACGAACAGCACGGCGCCGGTGACCAGGACGATCAAGGCCGCGCGGCCCCCCAGGGCCTGACTGCCACCGACCAGGGCCTTGACCGGACCGAGTCGCCGCCGTCACCGCCCGACTCCAGAACGGCGAACGCCGCCGCGATCAGCGCGCCATGGGTGCCCAGGCCCGTGATGATCGCGGCGGTGGTCAGAAGCCGATAGTCGCGCCCGGGGTGGCGCCGAGGGGGAGCGGGGGCGGAAGCGTCAGTCACCAGGGGACCATCGCCGCCGCGACCCCACCGTGCCGACTGCTTTCCCGGCGGCGGTGGTGAGGGTCAGGAGGACGGGGCGACGTCCACCAGCCGCACGGTGCTCAGGATCTGCTGGATCGTCGCGTCCGGGAGTTCGCCCTTGACGTTGTGGGCTCCGTAGAGGACCCAGGAAGCGAAGTCGCCCTGCTTGTTCCTGAAGGTGAAGGCGATCGTCTTGCCGTCGCTGTCACACTTCTTCCGCTTCGTGACGTTCGGGGCGGTGGCTGTGACCACCTGGCCGGTGAGACCCGACTTGGTGGTGTACTGCTTGGCCTCGGTGAACTTGATGGTGCTCTCCGGCATGTGCTGCGCGTAGGCGGCCCACGCCCAGGTACCGGCCTCGCTGTGGGCGTTCTTGGCGGCGTCGGTGGCGCCTTGGGCGCCCCTGGTGCCGGCGCTGGCCAGGCTCATGTCCTCCTCCTTGTCGGAGTCGGCCACGCACCACTTGCTCCGGTAGTGCGACGGTGCGGAGAAACCGATGAGGGGCGAGCCGTCACCCTTCTTCTCGTCCTCGAAGTACGAGAACGTGCCGGGAGACCTGACCTCCCAGTCCCCGGGCACGTCGAACTGCGTGCCCCACTTGGGGTTGGTGACGACCTTCCAGCCGGCGATCAGGGGCTTGGCGTCCCCGTCGGTGCCGCGCGGGTTCGCCTCGGACGAGGACTCGGAGTCGGACGGCTTGGCGGGCGCCGAGGAGTTCTTGTCGTCCGCGACGTCCTTGCCCTTGTTGTCGTCCTTGTTCATCACGACGACACCGGTGACCACGGCAGCCACGACGACGGCGGTGGCCGCGACGATCGCGACGGCGGTGGTCTTCTTCCTTCCGCCGTCCGGCTGCGGACCACCGGGCGGACCGGGGACCGCGTACTGCGGCACGGTCGGCTGCTGGTACGGGTTCGGCTGCGGGTAGCCGGGCTGCTGGCCCTGCTGCGGATACCCCGGTTGCTGTCCGGGATGACCCTGCTGATACCCCGGCTGCTGATAGGGATTCGGCTGCTGGTACCCCGGCTGCTGATACGGGTTCTGGTTCTGGTCCTGCGGGTTCTGCTCGCCCCCGGGCGGCTGCTGTCCTGGCCACATGGCGAGTAACGATAGAGGGGCGGTGACCGCTGGGCCATGCCCGCCCCCCGTGAGCGGAGGGTGAAGGCGGCGACCAGGTGAGGGGGCATGGGGATCCCGCGGATGGCCAAATCCATTTACTGGTGAGTAACATCTGGTCATGAGCGCTGAACAGATGACCGTCGGCGAGATGCTCGCCGCGACGGTTCCGATGGCCCGGACCCTCAATCTCGAATTCCTGGAGACGACCGCTGAGCGCGCGGTGGTCCGTCTGCCGGACCAGGCCGACTACCACAACCACCTCGCCGGACCTCACGCCGGTGCGATGTTCACGCTCGCGGAATCGGCGAGCGGCGCGATCGTCATCGCCGCCTTCGGCGACCAGCTGTCACGCGCCGTACCGCTGGCGGTGAAGGCGGAGATCGCTTACCGGAAACTGGCCAAGGGCGTCGTCACGGCGACGGCCACCCTCGGTCGCCCGGTGGCCGACGTCGTCGCCGAACTGGACGAGGGCAAGCGGCCCGAGTTCCCCGTGCTCGTCGAGATCCGGCGCGCGGACGGCGCGGTGACCGGTGAGATGACGGTCGTCTGGACGCTGCGCCCCAACGCCTGATCCCGGGCGGCTCCCCGAAGGGCCGACCGCGCACCCCCACCTGGGCGAGCGCGGCGGCCCTTCGTGCTGTCCGGGCCGATGGCGGGCCAGGTAGCATTCCCGCCGTGCGCCGAGGAGTTGACCGGCGAGCCACGAGACATCATCACGGGAGGAACCAGCGTTGCACATCCAGGAGTGGCTGGAGACCGTTCCCGCGGTCAGCGTGTACGTCCTGGTGGGCGTCGTCATCGGACTTGAGAGCCTCGGCATTCCGCTGCCGGGTGAGATCGTCCTGGTCAGCGCCGCACTCCTGGCGGCCGGGCACGACGGGATCAACCCATGGGTCCTCGGGGCCTGTGCCTCGGCCGGCGCGGTCATCGGTGACTCGATCGGATATGCCATCGGCCGCAAGGGCGGACGGCCGCTCCTGGCCCGGCTCGGCGGGAAGTTCCCCAAGCACTTCGGTGAGAGCCAGATCGCCATGGCGGAGCGGTCGTTCCAGAAGTGGGGCATGTGGGCGGTGTTCTTCGGCCGCTTCGTCGCACTGCTGCGCATCTTCGCGGGGCCCCTGGCCGGCGTGCTGCACATGCCGTACTGGAGGTTCCTGATCGCGAACGTGCTCGGCGGCATCGTCTGGGCCGGCGGCACCACGGCCGTCGTCTACTCGGTGGGCGTCGTCGCCGAGGCCTGGCTCAAGCGGTTCTCCTACCTCGGCCTGGTGGTCGCGGTCCTGATCGGTGTGAGCTCGATGCTGATCCTGAAGAGCCGGGCCAAGAAGGCGGCGGCACAGTCGTCGGCCGCACCCGCGCCCGACGCGGGGGCCGTGCCGGCCGGGGACTGACCGGCGGCGAACTGCCGACCGGACGGCGGGGATGCCGACCGATGGCGAGGCGGGCCGGCGGAACCGTCCGCCGCGCCCTCGGCCCCGTTCAGCTCTCGTGTGCCTGTCGGTGCGCCTTGGCGAGCTCCACGTAGCCGACCGCGTTGAGCTTGATGCCTTCGAGCTCCTCCTCGGTCAGCTGCCGCTTGACCTTGGCGGGGACGCCCGCGACGAGCGATCCCGGCGGCACCTGCATCCCCTGCGGGACCAGTGCCTGCGCCGCGATCAGTGAACCGGCCCCGATGCGGGCACCGTTGAGGACGGTGGACCCCATGCCGACCAGAACGTCGTCCTCGATGGTGCACCCGTGGAGCACGGCGTTGTGCCCGACGGAGACACGCGCGCCGACCGTGATGGGGAACCCGGGGTCCACGTGAACACTGCAGTTGTCCTGGATGTTGCTGTCGGCGCCGATGGAGATGGGACCGCAGTCGGCGCGCAGTACGGCGTGGTACCAGACGCTGGAGCCCGCGGCCATCGTGATCTCACCGATCACGACCGACGTCGGTGCGGTGAAGGCATCCGCATCGATGATCGGCTCCTTGCCGCCCATTCCGGTGATCAACGCCTGCTCTGACATCGCCCGTTCCTCCGTGCTCAGGTGTGGTGCGGTCGCGGTCGTCCGATCGCTCAGGGGAACGGTATGCGACGGGCGGCGGGCTGCCGCCGAGTGGGGTGAACATCACAGGAGGTCGCGGTGATCGTGCCGGGCGCCGCCGACTACCGTGGGCGAGTGCCGAAGAACAGGAACACGTTCTCTTCCCTCGCCGCCTGGCGGCGGCGCGCCCTGTCCAGAGCCGTCCACCGCGGCTGGCGCCGGCTGCAGGAGTCGGGCGCGGTCACCGCGGAACACCCCGGCCCACTGCGGTTCGGCCGGATCGGCGCGGGCACCCGGCTGGCCTTCCCGCAGGGCACCGTCTTCGGGGAGCCGTGGATCGAGCTCGGCGCCCACTGCGTGATCGGTGAACAGGTCACGCTGACCGCCGGACTCATGCCCGACCTGGATCTCGGCCCGGAGCCGATCCTGACCCTGGGGGACGGAGTGGTGCTCGGTCGTGGCAGCCATGTCGTCGCCGACACCAAGGTGACCATCGGCTCGGACACCTACTGCGGACCGTATGTCTACATCACGTCCACGAACCACAGTTACGACGATCCGCACGAGCCGGTCGGCAAGCAGTGGCCCCGCATGGAGCCCGTCTCCATCGGACCGGGCTGCTGGATCGGCACCGGAGCGGTGATCCTCCCGGGGGCCACGCTCGGGCGCAACGTGGTGGTCGCGGCGGGGGCGGTGGTGCGGGGGGAGGTGCCCGACCGGGCGGTGGTGGCCGGCGCTCCCGCTCGTGTGGTGCGCAGCTGGGATCAGGAGAAGGGCTGGCAGCCGCCGCTGCGTACACCGGCCCCGGTGCCGATCCCGTCGGGTGTCACGCCCGAGCAGCTCCTCGCCCTGGCGGAGCCGGGCGAGGCGTCGGGCCCGTCGGGGGACTGAGGCGGTCGGGATCCGGTGCCTCAGCCGGTTGCCAGCAGCACCGTGCCGACCAGGGCGAGGCCGGCCCCGGCCGCCTGTACCCCGCGCAGCCGTTCCTTGAGCACTCCGCGCGCGGCCAGGGCCGTGACCACGGGGTAGAGCGAGGCGAGCACGGCGGCCACGGTGACCGGGCCGTGCTGTGCGGCCAACGAGTACGTGCCGTTGGCCGCGACATCCGCGAGCCCGACGAACGCCAGGGCGGGCAGCGCGGCCGACACCGCGGCACCCCCGCCCTCCTCCGGCAGCGCGCGTGCCCCGCGGCGCACCGATGCGTACAGGGCCGTACCGCCCACCGCGATATTGGTGAGGCGCTGGACGAAGAGTGCCAGGAAGAGTCCGGTGACGTCGGTGGACGCCTCCGCGATCAAGGACATCACCGACCCGAAGCCGAACGCGGCCACCAGCGTCAGCAGCACTGCCCGGCGCTGCACGGGCGCCCCGCGCAACTGCGGACCGCCGGCCAGCACGATGCCCACCACGGCGACGGCGACGCCCGCGAACTGCAGCAGTCCCGGTCGTTCCCCGACGATGATCCCGACGCTCACCGGCACGGCGACACCCAGTGATCCCAGCGGGGAGACCACGCCCATCGGGCCGAGTGCCAGGGCCTTGTAGAAGCTCAGCATCGCGACCGGTCCGACTGCCCCGGCGGCGACGGCGAACCAGAGCCGCGGTCCCGCCTCGCTCCAGCCGCCGGTCGCGATCACGAGGGCGCCCAGCACCACGGCGGCCACGGTCTGCGAGACGACCACCACGGTGAGCGCGGGCGTGCGTCGAGTGAGCAGCCCGCCGCCGAAGTCGGCCAACCCCCAGAGCAGGCTGGTGGCCAAGGCGAACACTGCTGTCATTGCATGCCTCGCAGTACAGTGCGGTGAACAGTGGGTGCACCACACCGTAGTGCAGTATTTTCGACCCTGTCATCCAAAATATTGGACGGAATGTGTCTGACCTCGATCAGCTCACCCAGTCGCTCGCGCGCAATCTGAAGCGCTGGCGCGGGGAACGCGGCTTCACTCTGGACGCACTCGCCGCCCGTGCCGGGGTCAGCCGCGGCATGATCATCCAGATCGAGCAGGCCCGCACCAACCCGAGCGTCGGCACCACGGTCAAGCTCGCCGACGCGCTGGGCGTCAGCATCACCACCCTGCTCGACTACGAGCAGGGCTCACCGGTGCGGCTGGTGCCCGAGAACCAGGCGGTACGCATGTGGTCGACGGAGGCGGGCAGTTCGACCACCCTGCTCGTCGGTACGGAGGCCAGGGGGCCTCTCGAACTCTGGTCGTGGCGCCTGATGCCGGGCGACGGCAGTGCCTCCGACCCGCACCCCGAAGGCACCGTCGAGCTGCTCCACGTCACCGCGGGCGAGCTCACCCTGGTCGTCGACGGGACCTCGTACGCCGTACCCGCCGGCAGCTCCGCCACCTTCGAGGCGCACCACCCGCACGCCTACCGCAACGACGGCTCGGAGCCCGCCGAGATCACCATGGCGGTGTCCATCCCGCCCGTACGGTGAGACGCCCGGCCGACGGCCTGCGGGACGCTGTTAGCGTGGCGCGCATGCGCGCACCCATCGGATCCTTCGAGGACGCCGGTCCGGCGGCCGACCGCCTCGACCTGCTCACCCCGCCCGTCGCCGCCGCCGTGAGCGAGGGCTGGGGCGGTGTCCCCGCCGAGCAGATCATTCATGTCGACACGGATCCGGCCATCGCCGACACGGCGGTCTTCGTCGAGCACCACGGTGCGGAGCTGCTCGACCGGTCGGCCAACTGCGTCGTGGTGGCGGGCAAGCGCGGTGGCGAGGTGACACTGGCGGCCTGCCTCGTCCTCTCCCACTCCCGCGTCGACGTGAACGGTGCGGTCCGCAAGCACCTCGGCGCCCGCAAGGCGTCCTTCGCACCGATGGACACGGCGGTCGGCGAGACCGGCATGGAGTACGGCGGAATCACGCCCATCGGACTCCCGGCCGCATGGCCGCTGCTGATCGATCCCGCCGTCGTCGACGAGGCATGGGTCCTGATCGGCAGCGGCAGCCGACGGGGCAAGCTGATCGTCCCGGGCAAGGCACTGGCGGCGCTGCCGGGAGCGGTGGTCGTCGAGGGACTGGGCGTCCGGGGCTGAGCTCAGCGGGGCGCGCGGCCGGTCGCCCGGACCGGTACGCCGCCCCGGTGCGACGGCAGCCAGCGGGACGCGAAGTCGACGGCGTCGGTGATGCGGAAGAGACGGCTCGTCGACGAGCCCACAGGACCGGTGCGCACGGCCGCGCCGTCGTCCGCGCGGGCGAAGTCCGCTCCCAGGGCCGCGAAGTCGCTGTCGTCCAGCGCGACGTCCTCGTACTCCCACCATTGGCGCCGTCCCGCAGCGGTCACCACACAGCGGTAGGTGCGGCGGAGCGGGGCTGGCATCCGGTACTCACCGAGATGGAACGCGGTGCAGGTGTCGAACCCGGTGCCCAGCAGCAGCACTTGGGCCCGCAGTTCGTAGAGGCGGGCCAGTGGGGAGTCCTCGCCGAGATGGCAGTCGGGGCGGTGGTGCGCCAGCAGCTCCCGGGCCGAGGGACCGAGCGCGGCGAAGGACGTCTGGGGATGGTCGCTGCGGGCGGCCCCCTCGGTGAGCCGTACGGTCTCCGCGAGACGTCCCATCGACGGTGCGGGCGAGGCCGCCGGGTCGAAGGGCGGCATGCTCGCACGCACGGCCTCCCGGGCCCGCTCGGTGAGAGCGCGCACGCGGTCGAGGTAGTGCGCGGAGGTGTCGGAGTTCTCCGGGGTGAACGCCGGAACGACGAGTGTGCCGCGCACTCCGAGGGCGTCCCGCAACGCATCGACCACCGCCCCGGCCCCGCCGCTCACCGACCCCACCGCACGCATCGACGCGTGCACCAGCAGAACGCCGTTCCGCTCCACGCCCAGATCGGTCAGTTGCCCGGACAGCCCGGCGAGGCCGTGGCGGAGGGTCGTCGCACGCGCAGTCGTAGTACCCACAGCCCGTCATTCTCCCAGCTGGGCGCCGGATGTGACACCACGCACATCCGCACGGGAGACGGTTGTGCCGCCGCTACCGGTCCAGCGCGGGAATCTCGATCGCGGGACACCGGTCCATGACCATGTCGAGCCCGGCCGCGCGCGTGCGTTCGTACGCTTCGGTGTCGACCACCCCGAGCTGGAACCAGACCGCCTTCGCCCCGGCCGCCACCGCCTCGTCGGCCACAGCGCCCGCCAGTTCGCTGTTGACGAAGACGTCCACCACATCGACCGGGAACGGTATGTCGGCCAGCGAGGCATAGCCCTCCTCGCCATGGACCCGCTCCGCCTTCGGGTGCACCGGGACCACGCGCTTGCCGAAGCGCTGAAGCACCTCGGCGACGCCGTAGGCCGCGCGCGACCGGTTGTCCGACAGGCCCACCACGGCCCAGGTCTCGCCCGAGTCCCGGAGAATCCTGCTGATCGTCTCTGCGTCCGCGTACATGATCCGGACAACGGACGGGGGCCCGGGACCATTCCCGGCCGGGGCATAGGGTGGCCGGATGCAGGAGCAGTACCGGACCGTCGCCCGAGCGGGCGCGCACGAGACCGAGATCAATCGGTCGCGCTTCATCTGCGCGCTCGCCCCCGCCGCCACCGAGCAGGAGGCGCAGGACTTCGTCGCACGCGTCCGCAGGGAACACCCGACCGCCACCCACAACTGCTTCGCCTACGTGATCGGCGCCGACGCCTCCGTGCAGAAGGCGAGCGACGACGGAGAACCCGGTGGCACCGCCGGCGTACCCATGCTGCAGATGCTGACGCGCCGGGAGATGCGATACGTCGTCGCCGTCGTCACCCGCTACTACGGCGGTGTGAAGCTCGGCGCGGGCGGACTGATCCGGGCGTACGGAGGAGTGGTCGGCGAGGCCCTCGACGAACTCGGCACCGTCACCCGCCGGCGGTTCCGCCTCGCGACGATCACCGTCGGCCATCAGCGTGCCGGCAAGCTGGAGAACGATCTCCGAGCCACCGGACGGACCGTGCGCGAGGTCCGCTACGCGGAGGCCGTCGTCATCGAGATCGGGCTGCCGGAAGCCGACGTGGAGTCGTTCCGCGGCTGGCTGGCCGACGCCACAGCGGGCGAGGCCGAGCTGGAGCTGGGGGGCGAGGCGTACGAGGACGCGTGACCGGACCTGTCCGCACGCTTCCACAACGCTCCGCGGCAGGGGCATCTGCGGGCCGTGACCGGCCGCACCGGACAATGGGCCCATGACCCGTCTCCTGACCAGCAGTGACCTTCTGGCCGTGCTCGATCCGGAAGCCACCCTGGCGGCCCTGCGGGAGGGCTTTCGCCACGCCGGCCCCCCGACGGTCGCCGGGCAGCGCGTGCGCACGGATCTGCCGTTCCCGGGCACGGCGACGGCTCTCATTCCCGGACTGCTGCCCGGCATCGACGCGTACACCGTCAAGGTCAACGCCAAGTTCCCCGGCGCCCGGCCGGCGCTGCGCGGTGTGGTCTGTCTGCACAGCGGCCGGGACGGCGAACTCCTCGCCCTTCTCGACTCCGCCACCGTCACGGCTTGGCGCACCGGACTGGCCGCGGCCCTCGGCACGCACGTCCTCGCCGTACCCGACCCCACGGGCGAAGCGGTGCTGGGCATCGTCGGCGCGGGGGCACAGGCCGAGATCATGGTTCGCGGACTACGGAGTCTGCGCAGCTTCCGCGAACTCGTGGTGCACGACATCGATCCGGAACGCGCCACACGATTCGCCACCCGGCATCACGGCCGGGTCCTCGGCTCGGCGGCCGGGATCGCCGCGGTCGCCGATGTCGTCCTGCTCTCCACCTGGTCCCGCACACCCCTGCTGAGCCTCGCCGACAGTCGCCCCGGGCAGCATTTCACCGCGCCCGGCGCCGATGAGCCCGGCAAGCAGGAACTCTCCGCCGATCTGTTCGCCTCCGCCCTCCTCGTCGTCGACGACCGCGAACAGGCTGCGGCGACGGGTGCCCTGGCCGCGGCGGGGCTTTTGGCCACGGCCGCGGACGCCACCCTCGGTGAGCTGCTCGGCGGCGCCCATCCCGGCCGTACCCCGGGCACGAGCCGCTCCGTCTACGCACCCGTCGGGCTCCCCTGGCAGGACCTCGCCGTCGCCTGGGCCGCGTACCGCCGGGCGGAACAGCTCTCCGTCGGAACGCGGATCGATCTTCTGGCCTGAAGGCCACGGCGGCGGTCGGTGGTGATGGGACACTGTGGTCGGTGAGGAAAGAGGGGCTCACCGCCGTTGATGTGGCCGATGCGGACAACGAGGTCCGCGCCGGACGGACCGAGCACGGCGCGACAGACCCGGGCCCCGGGGGTGGAGGAAGAGAACAATGCAGGCCGGAGCCGGCTCTTGAGGATTCTGCACACGTCGGACTGGCACCTGGGGCGGTCGTTCCACCGGGTCTCCCTGCTCGAAGCCCAGGCCGCCTACCTGGACCATCTCGTGGCGGCGGTGCGCGCGCACGAGGTGGACGTGGTCCTCGTCGCGGGTGATGTGTACGACAGGGCCGTCCCTCCGCTGTCCGCGGTCGAGCTCTTCGACGACGCGCTGCACCGGCTCGCCGCCGCCGGTGTGCCCACCGTGATGATCTCCGGGAACCACGACTCGGCACGCAGGCTGGGCGTCGGCGCGGGGCTGATCGGGCGGGCCGGAATCCATCTGCGTACCGACCCCGCCCACTGCGCCACCCCTGTCGTCCTGCCCGACGCCCACGGCGATGTGGCGTTCTACGGGCTGCCGTACCTGGAACCGGCCCTGGTGAAGGACGTCTTCAAGGCGGAGCGTGCCGGGCACGAGGCGGTGCTGACCGCCGCCATGGACCGGGTCCGCGCCGACCTCGCGAGCCGCCCCGACACCACCCGGTCCGTGGTGCTCGCCCATGCCTTCGTCGCGGGCGGCGAGCCCAGCGACAGCGAACGCGACATCACCGTCGGCGGGGTGGCCGCCGTGCCCGCCGGAGTCTTCGACGGCGTCGACTACGTCGCACTCGGACACCTGCACGGCTGCCAGACGGTCACCGACCGGGTCCGCTACTCGGGCTCGCCGCTGGCGTACTCCTTCTCCGAGGTCGCCCACCGCAAGACGATGTGGCTGATCGACCTCGACGCCTCGGGCACGATCGCCGCCGAGCGCATCGACTGTCCGGTGCCCCGTCCGCTCGCCAGGCTCAGGGGCCGCCTCGACACCCTCGTCGACGACCCCGCGCTGGAACGGCACCGGGAATCCTGGGTGGAGGCCACCCTCACCGACCCGGTGCGTCCGGTCGAGCCGATGGCCCGCCTCGTCGAGCGGTTCCCGCACACACTCAGCCTCGTCTTCGAACCCGACCGGGCCCCCGACGACCCGCTCGCCTCGTACGCACAGCGCCTCAAGGGGCGCGACGACCAGCAGATCGCGGAGGACTTCGTGGCGCATGTGCGGGGCGGGTCCGCAGCGGATGAGCAGGAGCGCGCGGTACTGCGCGGCGCGTTCGACCACGTACGGGTGGACGACGGCGTGCGCGAGGTGAACCGTTGAGACTCCACCGGCTCACCCTCACCGCCTTCGGACCGTTCGGTGTCACCCAGGACATCGACTTCGACGCCCTCTCCTCGGCCGGGATCTTTCTGCTGCACGGGCCGACCGGAGCCGGCAAGACCTCGGTCCTGGACGCCGTCTGTTACGGCCTGTACGGCGCGGTGCCCGGCGCCCGCCAGAGCCCCGGCACCTCGCTGCGCAGCGACCACGCCCCCGCGGACCTCCCCACCGAGGTCAAGCTGGAACTGACCGTCGGCGGACGGCGCCTCGAAGTCACCCGGCGCCCCGCACAGCCCCGCCCCAAGAAGAAGGGCAGCGGCTTCACGACGGAGAAGGCCCAGAGCTGGCTCCGCGCATACGACCCCGACGACGGCTGGCGGCAGCTGAGCCGCTCGCACCAGGAGATCGGCGAGGAGATCACCCAGCTCATCGGCATGAGCCGGGACCAGTTCTGCCAGGTGGTCCTGCTCCCGCAGGGCGACTTCGCGCGCTTTCTGCGTGCCGATGCCGAGGCGCGCGGCAAACTGCTCGGCAGGCTCTTCGACACCCGCCGTTTCGCCGCCGTCGAGGAGCGCCTGACCGAACTGCGCCGCACTGCCGAAGCACAGGTGCGGGCCGGGGACGAACGCGTTCTCGCGGTTGCCCAGCGGATCGCCCAGGCCGCCGGTCCGGCCGCGCGTGAATCGCCGCTGCCCGACATCCAGCCCGGCGAACCGGGGCTGGCCGACGGCGTGCTGGCGTGGGCCGCCACGGCCCGTAGCGCCGCCCGGGAACGGCTCGACATCGCCGCGGCCGTGCTGACCACGGCCGACGACCGGCGGACGGCCGCCCGACTGGCCCTCGACGCTGAACGCGAACTCGCCGGCCTCCAGCGGCGGTACGAGGAGACGCGGCGCCGCGCCACCGCACTCGAAGCCGGCCGCCCTGACCACGACCGGCACCGGGACCGGCTCGCGCAGGCCCGCGCAGCCGACCTCGTGGCCCCCGCGCTGGAGCTGCGGGACGAGGCCGAGCGCGCCTACCGCACGGTCCGTGAGGCCCGTGACCGCGCTCGTTCGCTGCTGCCCGACACGCTGGCCGACGCCGGTGCCGAACACCTGGCGGAGCTGGAGCGAAAGCTCCGGCAGGAGCTCGGCGGGCTCGACGCCGCACAGCGCGCCGAGCGGCGCGGCGCGGAGATCGATGCCGAGCGGGCCGGACTGGAGCGCCAGGCCCGCGCGGACGACGAACTGATCCACGAGGCGAAGGGCCGGCTGGCCGACTGGGAATCCATCCGGTACGACCTGCGGGCCCGCATCGAGGAGGCCCAGGAGGCGGCGACCCGCGCCGAACACCTCGCCGGCCGCCTGGAGCCGGCCCGCGCACGGCTGGACGCCGCCCGCCGCCGCGACGCGCTCGCCGTCGAGGCGTCGGCCGCCGCCGAGCGGCTTGCCGTGGCCCGTGAGCGGGCCGCAGGCGCCCACGAGTCGTGGCTGGAGCTGCGCGAACGACGACTGCGCGACATCGCGGCGGAGCTGGCCGCCGAGCTGGTGGACGGCGAGGACTGCAAGGTCTGCGGCTCGGCCGAGCACCCCAGGCCCGCACGCGCGGCCGACGGCCATGTCGACCGGGCGACCGAGGAGAGGGCGCTGGACGCCTACCGGCGGGCCGAAGAGGCGCGCACGGAGGCGGACCGGGAGCTGGGGGTCGTACGCGAGAAGCACATGACGGCCCGCGCCGCCGCACAGTCCGTGGTGCCGCAGCCCAGGGACGGCGCCGACGTCGCAGAACCCGCCAGGATTGCCGCTGCCGGTTCGGCCGCGTCCGGGGCGGTGGCCGGAGCCGAGGCGATGGACGACGGTGCGGGCCGTTGTGAGCAGCCCCCTCCGGGTTCGGCCGCCGAGCCCGCCATCGACCCCACGGTCGTCGAGCTCGGCACCCTCGTCGACGATCTGACACGCCGGCATGCCGACGCGCACCGGACGGCGGCCGGTATGCACGCGGCGCGTGAGGCCCTCGCGGTCGCCGAGCGGGAACAGGCCGAGCGTCTTGAGGGTCTGCGGCTGGCCGAGCGCCGGGCTGCGGCCCGCACCTCTCTGCGGGAGGGCCTGGACCGTGAACAGGCTTCGCTGGAGGCGGAGTTGGTGAACGCCCGGGGTGACTGCGGCAGTGTCGCCAAGCATGCCGCCCTGCTGGAGCGCCGGGTCGGTCTGCTGGCCGAGGCCGCCGGGGCGGTACGCGAGGAGGAGACGGCCGCACTGCGAAGCAAGGAGGCCGACGGCCGGCTCGCGGACGCCGCGTTCCGGGCCGGGTTCGCCACCCCGCAGGCCGCTGCCGCCAACCTCCTCACCGATACCGGGCAACGCGAACTCCAGCGTCTCGTCGACGCCTGGCAGTCCGAGTCGGCCGCGGTAGCCGACCGACTGGCCGAGACCGCGACCCGTACCGCCGCGGAGAGCCTCCCGGCCGCGGTGGATGTCGCCGAGGCCGCGTACGACACGGCCGAGAGGCTGCTGCGGGACGCCTCCGCGACGCTGGCCGCCGCACGCGAGCGCTGCGCCGAACTGGGCAGGCTGTCGCGCGCCGTCGCCGACGAGGTGCGCGGGCTCGGTCCGCTGCGCGAGGAGTACGACCGGGTCGCACGGCTGGCCGGGCTCACCGCGGGTACGTCCGCGGACAACGAACGCAAGATGCGGCTGGAGTCGTACGTGCTCGCGGCCCGGCTCGAACAGGTCGCATCGGCCGCCACCGCACGGCTGCAGCGGATGTCCGCCGGCCGCTACACGCTGGTCCACTCCGACGCCCGCACCGGCGGCCGCAGATCGGGCCTCGGCCTGCATGTCGTCGACGCCTGGACCGGACGCGAGCGCGACACGGCGACGCTCTCGGGCGGCGAGACGTTCTTCGCCTCGCTCGCCCTCGCGCTCGGCCTCGCCGATGTCGTCACGGACGAGGCCGGCGGCGTACGGCTGGACACCCTGTTCATCGACGAGGGCTTCGGCAGCCTGGACGACCAGACCCTCGACGAGGTGCTCGACGTACTGGACTCGCTGCGCGAGCGGGACCGCAGCGTCGGCATCGTCAGCCATGTCGCGGATCTGCGCCGCCGCATCCCCGCTCAGCTCGAAGTGGTGAAGGAGCGGCACGGATCGGCGGTACGGCACCGCACACCGGGGGCGGTCAGCGGCTGACGGCACGCCGGGGGAGCGGGGAGGAGTAGACGACGCTCGTGGTCACGGAGCCGAGCGCGCCGATCTTCCCCGAGATCTCCTCCAGATGACGCATCGAGCGGGCGGTGACCTTCAGTACAAAGCAGTCGTCGCCGGTGACATGGTGGGCCTCCACGATCTCCGGAGTCGTACCGAGCAGGTCGTGGAACGGCTTGTAATGGCCGTTCGGGTAGCGCAGCCGTACGAGAGCGAGAATCGGCAGCCCCAGCCGCTCCGGGTCGACCACTGCGGTGTAGCCGCTGATCACCCCGGCCTCCTCCAGTCTGCGCACCCGCTCGGTCACGGCGCTCGGGGACATCGCCACCTCCCGCGCCAGCTCGGCGAACGTCGCACGGCCCGCGCGTTGCAGGACATCGAGGATGCGCCAGTCCGTGGCGTCCGGGGAATACTCGGTCATGCCCGGAAGACAACAGGGAAATCACCGGCGGATCAAGAGTTGTGCCGGGGATCTCGTCTTCCAGGGAAAGGGCACCGACCATAGATTTCTGAGCATGACAACCCAACCCACCACCGCGGCCAACTCCGTCCTCCGTGTCCCGCCGGCCTCCCCGGCCGCGGCAGCCGCCCACTTCGGCGCCTCGCTCGCCTTTCACACCGATGTCTCCGACGTCGAGGCCGCGCTCTCGGCCGACGGCGACCCCGGCTTCGCACTCCTCGACTCGCGCTCCACCGCCTCCTGGGACCAGGGGCACGTCCCCGGCGCCGTCCATCTGCCGACCGCCCTCATCCCGGCACAGGCCCGGAACCTTCTCGACCCGGCCGTGCCCGTGGTCACCTACTGCTGGGGACCCGGCTGCAACGGCGCGGCGCGTGCCGCGCTCGCCCTCGCCGAACTCGGCTACCAGGTCAAGGAGATGCTCGGCGGCTTCGAGTACTGGGTCCGGGAGGGCTTCGAGTTCGAGACCTGGGACGGGCATGCGCGGCGTGACGCCGACCCGCTCACCGCACCGGTCGACTCCGGCGACTGCGGCTGCTGACCGGCCGGACCGGGGAAGTGCCCCCTCCCGCCCGCTCCCGTCCGGGCGTTCCATGGCGGGGGGACGCGCGTGCGGGAGGGGCCGGGAAGGGGCGGGAGCGGAGTCAGAGCCTGGACAGTTCGTCCACGAGGTCGTCGAGCCCGAGCGGCCCCTGCGACAGCGCGGCCATGTGCCAGGCCTTGGCGTCGAACGCGTCACCGTGTGCCTTGCGGGCGTTCTCCCGCCCGAGCAGCCAGGCGCGTTCGCCCAGCTTGTAGCCGATGGCCTGCCCCGGCATCGAGAGATAGCGGGTGAGCTCGCTCTCCACGAAGTCGGCCGGACGGCCGCTGTGGTTGCCGAAGAACTCCTGGGCCAGCTCGGGAGTCCACCTCTCACCGGGGTGGAAGGGGGAGTCCTCGGGGATCTCCATCGCGGCGTGCATGCCGATGTCCACGATCACCCGGCAGGCCCGCATCATCTGCGCGTCCAGATAGCCGAGCCGGCGCTCGGCGTCCGGCAGGAAGCCCAGCTCGTCCATGAGCCGCTCCGCGTACAGCGCCCAGCCTTCCAGGTTGGCGCTGACGCCGCCGATCGACGCCTGGTAGCGGGAGAGGCTGTCGGCGACATGAGTCCACTGGGCGATCTGCAGGTGATGGCCCGGCACGCCTTCGTGATACCAGGTGGAGACCAGGTCGTAGACCGGGAAGCGGGTCTCCCCCATGGTGGGCAGCCAGGTGCGGCCGGGACGTGAGAAGTCCTCGGACGGCCCGGTGTAGTAGGGGGCCGCGGCGCCGCCCGGCGGGGCGATGCGGGACTCCACCTTCCGTACCCTTTCGGCGAGTTCGAAGTGCGTGCCGTCGAGCGCCTCGATCGCCTCGTCCATCAGGCCTTGCAGCCAGGCCTGGACCTCGTCGACACCCTCGATGTGCTTGCCGTGCACATCGAGATGGGCCAGCGCCTCCCAGGGACCGGCGCCGGGCAGGACCTTCTCGGCCTCGGTCCTCATCTCGGCGAGCAGCCGGTGGTACTCGGACCAGCCGTACGCGTACGCCTCGTCGAGATCCAGGTCGGTGCCGTTGAAGTAGCGCGACCAGCGTGCGTACCGCTCACGGCCCACCGTGTCCGGTGCGCCCTCGACCGCGGGGGCGTACACCTCGCGCATCCAGTCGCGCAGTGCCGCGACGGACTCGGTGGCCCGCCGGGCGCCGTCGTCCAGATCGGTACGCAGCGCGGCAGGGCCGGCGGCCGCGAACGCCTGGAAGAAACCCGTTCCGTCGGTGGCGGCCCACTCGTCGAGCTGGTCGATGAAGGTGGCGGTGGCCCGCGGCCCGCCGTACAGCCGGCGTTCCAGACCGAGCGCGAGCGACTCGCGGTAGCCCTCCAGCGCGGCCGGAACGGCGCGCAGCCTGTCCACGACCGCCGCCCAGTCCTCGTCGGTCTCGGTGGGCGTCACCGTGAACACCTCACGGACGCTGTGCGCCGGGGAGGAGATGTTGGAGACCGCGCGCAGCCCCTCGTCGGCTTCGTGGACGGCGAGTTCCGCCGTGAGGCGCTCGCGCAGGAGGCGTCCGCAGCGACGCTCGGCATCGCTGTCCGCGCCGGGCAGCCGCTCGGCGGCGTCGAGCTTCGCCAGGGTGGCGCGGGCGAGTTCGGCCACTGCTTCCTGCCCCGAGGGGGAGAAGTCGGGAAGGCGGCGCGAGCTCTCCGCGACACCGAGATAGGTGCCGGCGATCGGGTCGAGTTCGATGAACGCGTCGACGTAGGCGTCGGCGACTTGGCGGGGCAGCGCGCTGCTGGGAATGTCTGACATGCGGACATCCTCGTACGGCGGAGGCCTCCGCGTCACCATCATCCTGACTCAGGGGCCTGTCCCGGCCGGTCCGACGGTCGGTGGCAGCAGCGGTCCGCACTCCCACTGCTGAAATATCAGGCGGGTCTCGACCCGGGCCACTTCGCGGCGCGAGGTGAATTCGTCCAGCACCAGTCGCTGCAGATCCGCGGTGTCGGTGACCGCGACATGGACCAGGTAGTCGTCCGGCCCGGTCAGATGGAAGAGCGCGCGGGACTCGGGCAGCGACCTGATGCGTTCGACGAACGGCCCGATGAGCTCTCTGCGGTGCGGACGGACCTGCACGGAGAGCAGCGCCTCCAGGCCGCGGCCGAGCCGCGCCGGGTCCAGACGGAGTTGGTGGCCGAGAATGACGCCGGAGCGGCGCAGCCTGGCCACCCGGTCCAGACAGGTCGACGGTGCGACACCGACCTCGGCGGCCAGCTCGCGGTAAGTGGTCCGGGCATCGTTCTGCAGCAGCCGCAGAATGTGCAGATCCACCGGGTCCAGAACGACGGAATCGGCCATCTGTCGAACGTAGCACGGGACATGCGCATGAAGGCCCGATGTTTGTTCAGAGTGGTGTCATGGACACAGAAGCCTCGACGGCGCCCCGGACGACATCCCGGTCCAGGGCGCTGGCCACCGAAGCCGTGCACGCGGGCCGCGACGATCTCGCGGCGCTCGGCCTGCACGCCCCGCCGATCGACCTGTCCACCACGTACCCCTCGTACGACTCCAGGGGTGAGGCCGAGCGGATCGACACCTTCGCCGCCACCGGCGCCAGACTTGAGGGCCCGCCCGTCTACGCGCGACTGGACAATCCGACGACCACCCGTTTCGAGACCGCGCTCGCACGACTCGAAGGCACCGAGAGCGCCGTGTCGTTCGCCAGCGGAATGGCGGCGCTCACCGCTGTCCTGCTGGTCCGGGCGAGCATGGGGCTGCGCCACGTGGTAGCCGTCCGTCCGCTCTACGGCTGTAGCGACCACCTTCTCGGCGCCGGTCTGCTGGGCACCGAAGTGACCTGGACCGACCCGGCGGGCATCGCGGAGGCGATCCGTCCGGACACCGGGCTGGTGATGGTGGAGACGCCCGCCAATCCGACACTTGCCGAGGCCGACATCCGTGCCGTCGCGCACTCCTGCGGCTCCGTGCCGCTGCTCGTCGACAACACTTTCGCCACCCCCGTACTGCAGCGGCCCGTCGAGCACGGCGCACGGATCGTGCTGCACAGCGCGACCAAGTACCTCGGTGGGCACGGCGATGTGATGGGCGGCGTCGTCGCCTGTGACGAGGAGTTCGCGGCCCGGCTGCGGCAGGTGCGCTTCGCCACCGGCGGGGTGCTGCACCCCATGGCGGGGTATCTGCTGCTGCGCGGCCTCGCCACACTTCCGGTGCGGGTACGGGCCGCTTCCGCCAGCGCCGCCGAACTGTCGCGCAGACTGACGGTCGATCCACGCATCGCCCGGGTGCACTATCCGAAGCTGGGCGGGGCGATGGTCTCGTTCGAGGTGTACGGGGATCCACACCAGGTGATTTCGGCCGTACGGCTCATCACACCCGCGGTCAGCCTCGGAAGTGTCGACACCCTGATCCAGCATCCGGCCTCCATCAGCCACCGCATCGTGGACGAGGGGGACCGGCAGGCATCCGGCGTCGGGGACCGGCTGCTGCGCATGTCGGTCGGGCTGGAGGACGTCGAGGACCTGTGGGCCGACCTGTGCCAGGCACTGAGCTGACGGGACGAGACGTATCCGTGGGCGAGCCGTAAGGGACGGGGATTGCGGAAGCGGGCTCTGAGGGGCGGGTCCGGTTCCGGGACCGGGGCCTTCGGACGGAGATTTCGGGTTCGGTGGTCCCGGGTCCGGAGATCTTCGGATCGATGGCCCGGGGTTCGCAGGCGCCGGGTTTGGAGGCCTCGGGGTTCGTAAACCTCGGGTTTGGATGCCTCGGGCCGGAATTCCCGCGTCGGGAGGTCAGCGACCAGCCTGTTCGTACGGTGGCAGCGAACGGACCGGGGCCGCGTCCAGTCGGGCGGTGACGACGAGCGTGCCCTCCTCGATCTGGTAGTCCAGCGGCAGGGACAGCGCCCGCATGGCCGCGGCCATGCCGATGTTGGACGCCTGGGTGACGGCGTACACGCTCTCGCAGCCCGCCTCGATGGCGAGCGCCACCAGACGGCCGAGGAGCTCGGAGCCGATCCCGCGGCGCTGCCACTCGTCCTCCACCAGGAGAGCCACCTCGGTCTCGTCGCCGTCCCAGAGGAGATGGCCGAGGGCGACCAGTCGGCCAGAGGCCGTCTCCACGGCCAGGGTGCGGCCGAACCGGGGACTCAGCAGGTTGTCGAGGTAGCGGTCCGCGTCGTGGACAGGGCCGTGATAGCGCAGCCGCAGCGTCTGCTCGGAGCAGCGGTCGTGCATGGCGCGCGCTGCTTCGAGATCGCTGCGATCCACCCGGCGCACGGTGATCTCGTTGCCCTCGGGGAGGGTCAGTACGTGCTCGCCGCGCGGTACGCGGGGACCGAGCCGGGCATCCAGTTCGACCAGGGCGCGGGCTCGGGCGAATTCGGTCGGCGTGAACGGAAGGTAGGGCCGCTCGACGGTGATGACGCCTCCGGACGGGTCGCGCAGCCGCATCACCGTCTCCTCCAGCACGCCCTCGACGGGCGCCGTCTCACCGGTGGAGCGGCCGGTGATCGAGACTGCGGGCAGCGAGTGGATGGTGCAGCGGCCCAGCAGCTGACGCAGAGCGAGGGGGAGTTCGGCCGCGTCCAGGGCCGTGCGCGTGGCGAGGCCCAGGACGCGGGTCGGAGCGTCCACCAGGTCGTGCGCGTCGGCCCGCTCGATCCACGTCGAGCCACCCCCCGCGGCGGAGATCGTCCGGCTCAGCTGCTGGGCCTGAAGGGATGAGGGCGCACGCAGCAGAAACTCGTCGACGGTGCCCTGCGCCAGCGGGTGCGTCTGCAGGGTGAGGATGTCGATCCGGTGCTGGGCCAGTGCCGTGCACAGCTCGGCCAGACTGCCCGGGGCGTCCCGCACGGTGGTACGCATCCGCCACAGCACCGTGTCCTCGGGGAACCGGGCCCGGCCCGCGGCGGTGGGTGCGGTCACGAGCGTGTTCGCGGCGGGGGTGGTGCGGTGGGACGGGGCCGCGCCGTCGCTGTCGCTGTCCGTGATGGGGTCGACGGCGGTCGGAGGCGGAGCGTGGCTGTGCCGCCGCGCCCACCAGGTGTGGAAAGCGGCTGTCACGGCCAGGGCCACGGCGGAGGCGATCAAGAGATACGGTCCGTCCGGCTGGTGTCCGATCAGGTTGGCGATCGCGTCGGCCACCGCGACCGCGGTGAACAGCGCGGCGAGTTCGGTCACGTCCCGCCGCCAGTGGTGGGAGCGGCGGGCGGACTTGGCGGATGTCACATCAGTCATGCCAGCACTGTGACGGAGCGGTGTTGCCTGACCACGAACGCTTTGTGACTGATGGGTTAAGTGTGGATCTGGTCCTCTATCGTCGGTTTTGGCGGATTATTGTCTTGATCAATTGCGGATCGACCGGTAAGGGGTCCTGCTGGCCGGGGCCGTGCGGCGGGGGTGGGGCCGGGGGCGTGCGGCGGGGGTTACGGCAGCTTCCGTCCGGGCCCGCTTCGAGAAGCATCGCGCCCGGACGGTAGTCATCGGTCGGGACGGCGCTGGTCCGACCCGGTCCGACCCGGTCCGGTTCGGGCGCGACCCATCGGACCCGGGCAGGACCCTGCGGGTTACGCCACGGTGTCCTCGCCGGCCTCGCCTCGCCTGGCCGCGCGGTCACGCCGGGCCGCACCAGCCACGCTGGCCGCACCGGTCACGCCGGTCATGCTGGTCACACCGGCCGCACCGGTCACGCCGATTTCTGTCGGTCCGGAGTCCGACGGTCCTGACCCGTCGGCGCGAAGGTCATCGGTCCGGAGCCTGCCGGTTCGGCTGCCTGCTCCCAGGCCGTCTTCAGGCGCATCGCTTGACGTACCAGCTGCGAGGATCCGCCACGCGCGGCCACTTCGGTGAGGCCGGGTATCGGCTCCGAGCTCAGCGGACCACAGTGCTCCACGCACTCGGCGGCCACGGAGACCAGGTTGCTCAGCCCGCGAGGCGCCTTCTCCTGAGCGAGCAGCCCCGGCAGCACGGGGGCCAGTACGGAGAGCACCATCCGGTATGCGCCCGTGGCGGCCGCGGTACGGGCGGAGTCCGCGAGCCGGTTGGGCTTCACCAGCTTGTGGTCGAGGAGGACTGCCAGGTCCTGGCCGACCGATGCCGCGTCCAGCCGGCCTTGGGTCGCGAGCATCAGCAGGGCGTCCACCGCCGACAACCGGTCCTCCGGATGGCGGGCCCCCAGTCCGTATGCCACGGACAAATGGATGGCCTCGGGGGCGGCCGGCCCGCCGAGTTCGACGAGCCCGGGCAACGGTTCGGTCGTGCCGCGCAATTCGTCCGTCGCGCAGGTCGCTGTGGTCGGCAGCAGCCACGCGGCCAGTGTTTCGCCGTCCTCGGGCAGCGTGGCGAGCCACGTACCCGAGTGGTCGCCCCAGTGGTGACAAACGCGGTGGTCCGGTGAATGCGGATGGCCGAGCCAGTGAAAGGAACGGGGGAACTCCTGCTGGATGACCGGGCGTTCCTCGCTCGCCATCAGGACGCGTCGCGTCCAGTCGGTCGGTTCCCGCAGCGGCCGGCCCTGTGTCGAGGCACTGCCCATCTCCAGATCGAAGCGGAACGCGCGCGGCGATCCTCGGTGAGGTGAGGAACCCGGAGAAGAACCGGGGGTGGGGCTCGGTGCCCCGCGGCGTGAGGCCACCGGCGGTCTCCAGACCGAGGAGCCGCCCGGTCTGCGAGGACTCCAGTGCCGACGGGCGTGAGTAGGCCAATGCCTGAACGGATTCGGGTCATG
Source organism: Streptomyces sp. NPDC104309 (assembly GCF_055584025.1). Taxonomy (NCBI): domain Bacteria; kingdom Bacillati; phylum Actinomycetota; class Actinomycetes; order Kitasatosporales; family Streptomycetaceae; genus Streptomyces; species Streptomyces sp. NPDC104309. The sequence continues at coordinate 88,323 of NZ_JBVJMV010000021.1, forward strand.
CAAGAACCGTAGAACCCACCACTGACAATCGGCCCCGGCCCACTGCGCGGGGCCGATCGGCGGTGAGCCGGTTCACTGTCCGACGAGCCCCGGCCGCAACACCTTGCTGAACAGCACGGAACCGCCCTGGGCCCGCAGCCGGACGGTCAACTCGCCGCTGTCGCCGTCGATGTCGACCTCGCCGAAGAACTGCGGGGACTCCATCGGCGACACGTTGGCACGGTCGGGTGCCCGCACGAAGACCTGGTCGGGACCGAACGTCGCATCGAGCGCGTTGGCCGGGAACTGGCCGGCCGCGAGCGGTCCGGACACGAACTCCCAGAACGGCGCGAAGTCCCTGAACGCCGCACGCTCGGGCCCGTAGTGCTGCGCCGATGTGTAGTGCACATCGGCCGTCAGCCAGACCGTGCCGGTGATCCGCCGGTGCTTGATGTGGCGGAGCAGTTCAGCGATCTGGAGTTCACGGCCGAGCGGTGCTCCGGGATCGCCCTGGGCGACCGCTTCGAAGTCCGTGGCGCCGTCTGTGACCACCAGTCCGAGCGGCATGTCCGCGGCGATCACCTTCCACACCGCGCGGGACCGCGACAGCTCGTGCTTGAGCCAGCGGAGCTGCTGGGCGCCGAGGATGCCGGTGGTGTCGTCGGGCTGTCGGCCGGGGGAGTTGGCGTTTCGGAAGGACCGCATGTCGAGGACGAACACGTCGAGCAGCGGTCCGTGCCGCACCACGCGGTGCACCCGGCCCTCGTTCGCCGAGGCACGCAGCGTGGACACCGGGAAGTACTCGCGGAACGCCCGCATGGACCGGGCCGCCAGCAGGTCGACGTTCTTCTCGGTGTAGCGGGGGTCGTCGAGGATCTGCCCGGGATACCAGTTGTTGCGCACCTCGTGGTCGTCCCACTGAATGATCGAGGGCACCTGTGCGTTGAACTCGCGGAGATTGTGGTCGAGCAGGTTGTAGCGGAAGTTTCCGCGGTACTCGGCAAGGGTCTCGGCGACCTTCGACTTCTCAGGGGTGGTGATATTGCGCCAGACACGCCCGTCGGGCAGGGGCACGCTCGGCTCGATCACCCCGTCCGCGTAGATGTTGTCGCCACTGCACAGAAAGAAGTCAGGGTCCAGGCGACGCATCTCGTCGTACACCACATAGCCGCCGATGTCCGGGTTGATGCCCCAGCCCTGGCCGGCGATATCGCCGGACCACAGGAAACGCACCCCGTCCCGGCGGCGGGCGGGCGAGGTCCGGAAGGTTCCGTACACCGGCTCGCCGCTGCGGTGGGGGTCCCCGGGATCCGTGAGCGTCACCCGGTAGTGCACCTGCTCGCCCGGCGGCAGCCCGTAGAGCGGTGTGGTCCCGGTGAAGTCGGTACCGGAACCGACCAGTGGACCGTGCCACGTACGGGACCGGCGGAAGGACTCCGTCGCCGATGTCTCCACGACCATCCGGGCCGGACGGTCCGACCGTACCCAGACCAGCGCGGACGACGCGGTGACGTCGCCGACCTGCACACCCCATGCGGCGCGCGGCCGGCCGGACAGGGCGAGGGCGGGGGCCGCGGCGCCCGCCACGGGAAGTGCGAGCGCGGCCGATGCGGCGAGCGAACCGCGCAGCACACCGCGGCGGTCGAGGGACGGAATACGCGGACGGTACGACATCGAGGCGCCTCCGGGGCAATGATCGGCGGACGACGGGTGGCTGGTCGACCGACCCCACCTTCGTGCCCGTCGACGGCGCACACACCAACCTCAGATGAACACCCGGCCGCGGCCCCGACCGATGTCCTGTCCTTCCGCATCCCGCTGGGCCGCTGCCGGCGGCCGGACAGCCGGTGCGATGTCCTGGCGATGGATGCGCGTAGTGGACGTCATGGAAGTGGGCCCCGGACCGGGCCACCCGGCTGCCCGTCGGCGTTCCTCGCACGGCGCGGCTCGGACATGCGGCGGGGGCGCCGATTCAGCGGCTGGTGTCGAGAACCACGCGGGCCACGAGCGCCGGGTCGTCGTTCATCGGAACATGTCCGCAACCCGGCAGTCGGACCAGTCGCGCGCCGGGAATGGTGTGCTTGGCCCTGATTCCCTGACGGCGCAGCAGAATCCGATCCCGGCTGCCCCAGGCGATGGTCACGGGCAGCCCCGGCACATCGTCGGTGAACGAGACAGTCCGCCCGACGACAAGTGTCTGACGGAAACCGGTCGCCTCACGCAGGGCGACGGTCTCGGCGACCACCGCGCCGGGTGAACGGCGGCCGGGCCGGGCGTAGATGGTGCTGGTCAGGGCCGCGCGTCCGGCCGAACTGCGAGAGAGCCGTTCGATCACCGGCATTGGCATCGACAGTGCGCCCTGCCGCATCGCCCGCAGCGTTCCGAACGCATAGCGGCGCTCGCTCTCCGTCCAGAACCCGGCGGGCGACAGAGCCGTCACCGACCGCACGAGCTTCTGCCTGCCCAACTCCAGCGCCAGCAGCCCGCCGAGCGAATTGCCCGCGACGTGGGGCCGGTCCAGACCGACTGTCTCGCAGAACGCCCCGAGCACGGGGACCACGCTCGCCAGATCGTAGGGAACGGCGCCGGGCAGCCCCGGGGAGGCGCCGAAGCCCGGTAGGTCCACGGCAACCACATCCCGTTCCGCGGTCAGGGCGGACAGCACCGGATCCCAGGCCTGACGGTGGTGGCCGATCCCGTGCAGCAGGAGCAACGGCTCTCCGGAGCCACTCCGTCCATACGCCACGGACACGGTCCGGGGCCCTCGCGGCGAGTCGACGCTGAACGAGACCGTGGTGGCCATGCTGGTGCTCCCGGGGTGATCCGGCATGAATGAGCCATGCCTGAGGGCGACTTAGACGTCTCGTCAATAACAATTACCGCTCGGTAGCTTGCAGTTCAAGGGGGCTGGGCGATTCGTGCTGGACAGGGTGCGACGCGTCGGCTGGGATGGAGGGGTGACAGGCGATACTGCGACCGACGTCTTTGAGGGCCACCGTCCCGTGCTCACCGGGGTCGCCTACCGCATGCTGGGTGGGATCGCCGACGCCGAGGATGTGGTGCAGGAGGCGTGGCTGCGCTGGTCGTCCGCCTCGCGCGAGGGCGTACGGGAGCCGCGCGCCTTCCTTGTGAGGGTCGTCACCCGCCTGGCCATCGACCGACTGCGGCAGGTGCAGTCGCGGCGTGAGTCGTACGTCGGGCCGTGGCTGCCGGAGCCTCTCGTCACCGACTTCGGCCCGGCCGTACCCGATACCGCGGAACGGGCCGTTCTCGCCGACTCCGTATCGGTCGCCGTGCTGGTCGTTCTCGAATCGCTGTCACCATTGGAACGGGCCGTCTTCGTCCTGCGCGAGGCATTCGGCTTCCCGTACGCCGAGATCGCCGCCGCCCTGGATCGGTCCGAGACGGCGGTGCGCCAGCTCGCGGGACGTGCGCGGCGCCACGTCGAGGAGCGCAAACCGCGTTACGACGTCGACCCGGCCCGGCGCCGTGACCTCACGGAGCGGTTCCTCGCCGCGGCGGCGGGTGGCGACATCAAGGAGCTGCTGGCGCTGCTGGCACCTGATGTGCGGCTCGTCGGGGACAGCGGCGGAAAATCCAAGGGGCCGCTGCGGATCATCGAGAGTGCCGACAAGGTCGGCCGCTTCCTGTTCGCCGTCGCCCAGGATCAGCTCCCGGACCTCGGCTTCCGGTTCCTGGAGCTCAATGGCGGGCCGGGCCTCCTGCTGCTCTCAGGTGGAAAGCCCGACTCTGTCTTCCAGGTGGACATCAGGAACGGACTCATTCAGTCCGTATATGTCGTGCGCAACCCCGACAAGCTCGTCGGTCTGGCCGCAGAGTAGCCGGATTCCCCGGCCTTTCGGCGCGCTCGCAATCGGCGCGATTTCCTCCGGTTCGCCGGCAGGAATACCTGCCGCCTCCTGCCCGGAGCCCCGCCTCCCGTCCCGTCGTGACGCGTTGTGCTGCGGGCGGCTCACGGCACCACGAACGTCCTGTGAACGCTCTGCGGCAGAGGCCCGTTTCGCTGCGTGACCGATGGAGGATTGGTCTTGACCAAGGGGGTGTCCCGTCCTATGGTCTCAACGTTAAGACAGGAACCTTTAATAAATAACGTCGCGGAAAAGCCGCTGGGCGATTGCGGAGGACAGGGTGGGGACCACGCAGCTGGAAACGGTGCAGGAGCCGAAGTACTGGCACCTCAAGACCGTGCTCAGTGAGGCACTCGACTCGGACTTTGCGGTGGGCGAGATCCTGCCCAACGAGCGCGAGCTCGCCGCCCGGTTCGGTGTCGCCCGAGCCACGCTCCGGCAGGCTCTGGAGCAGCTCGAACTCGAAGGCAGGCTCCAGCGTCGCCGCGGCGTCGGGACCACCGTCGCCCCGCCGCGCGTGGGGGTCGCGGTCTCCACGGCACAACGGGACTGGTCCGGTGGCGGCACCGGCGAGACATGGCAGCCCGTGGACTGCACGACAGCGCTCGCACCGGCGTCGGTGGCGGCGGTGCTCGACGTGGACCCCGACGAGCCGGTGCACATCGTCCGCAGGATCCGGGTCACTCACGGACAGGCCGTCGCGGCGGAACTCCTGTACGTCCCGTCGTCGTCCGTGCCCGACCTCTCCGCGATCGACGCCCCCTCCGGCCCTGCCCGGGCCCGCAGCGTCCTGCGTGAACTGCACCGTCTCGGACTCGACGGCCAGGACCGTTCGGTGGAGCTCGGCTCGGCGCGCGTGGACGACGCCAAGGAGCTGGACCGGCTTCCCGGCGCCCCCGTGCTCGTCGTCACCACCCGCTACCTCGTGGCCGGTGGCACGGCAGCACTCTCCGTCGCCACCTACCGGGCCGACACGTGCCGGCTCACCTTCGGTGATTCGGGCGACCTGGAGATCAGCCATCACAACGAGGAGCGCCAGGCCTCCTGAGCCCTGCCGGCTCCACCTGTCCGCGATGTACACGTACGGCCCGTCGCACTCAGCGGCGGGCCGTCACCGTGCCCTCCACCGCGAAGAGCTGCTCCTCGACATGGCCGAGAGCCAGCCGCAGGGCGCCCGTGGCCACAGCCGCCTCGCCGAGCAGCGACAACGTGACCCGGGGCGGCCGAAGACAGTACCGGGCCAGCTCATGGCGGAGCGGGTCCAGGACGCCGTCCAACCCCGCGGCCCAACCGCCGATCACCACCAGCTCCGGGTCCAGCGCCAGCGCCAGCGCCGCGACATCGTGCACCAGACGCTGGATGAACCGCTCGACCGCGGCCTGAGCCCGGACATCGCCACGCCGTGCCTCCGCGAACACGGTGGCAACCGCGGGCTCGTCCAGCGGGTCCAGTGGGGTGTCCGTCGTGGACAGAAGCTTTTCGGGTGTCGCCTCACGGCCGAGGAGGTGCAGGGCGCCGATCTCACCCGCCGCCCCACCGAAACCACGGTGCAGCCGTCCGCCGATGAGGGAACCGGCCCCCGGGCTCAGCCCCGCCAGGACGAACACGATGTCGTCGGACTCGGTGGCCGCCCCCTTCCAGTGCTCCGCGACCGCCGCGGCATTGGCGTCGTTCTCCACGAGGACAGGGCAGCGGAAGGAGCGTCTCAGCCGCTCACCCAGTGCCAGACCCGTCCAGCCCGGCAGCGCGGTGCCCAGCCGGACCGTCCCGTCGGCCTCCACGATGCCCGGACTGCCGACCCCGACCGCACGCAGACTGCTCCGGGCCACACCGGTCCGCCGCAGCACATCGGCGACCACGGCCCTGACCTTGTCGAGCCGGTCGTTGGTGCAGGCCGTCTCCGACACCTCGCGTGAGCCCGCCCCGATGATCCGGCCGTCCAGGCCCGACAGCAGAGCGGAGATCCGATGCGGTCCGATCTCGATACCGAGCAGATGCCCTGCCTCGGCACGGAAGCGGAACCGGCGGGCCGGCCGCCCCTGACGTCGCGTCCCACCGTCGTCGGGAACCGACTCGACGACCAGTCCGGCCTCGAAGAGCCCCTCCATGACGCCCTCGACCGTGGGTCGGGACAGACCGGTGATCCGGGTGAGATCCGTGAGGGTCGGGGAGTCGGCGCCCCGGAGGGCGTGCAGAACCACCGCGGAATTGATCCGTCGCAGCAGCGACGGATCCCCACCGGTCAGCCGGCCCACGGTGTGTCCTCCCAGCTCGTGCGCATGTCAGCGGGATCGTACTCGCTGCCCGGGTGCAGGGCGACTGCGGGCGGGTACGGGCACGCGGAGGCGACGGTGATCAGCTCGGAGCGACGAAGCCGGACTCGTACGCGGCGATCACCGCTTGGGTACGATCCCTCGCACCCAACTTTGCGAGTACGGCGCTGACATGGGTCTTCACCGTCTCGACACCGATCACGAGCTTCGTGGCGATCTCCGCATTCGACAGTCCGCGGGCCATCAGCCGCAGCACGGCAGCCTCCCGCTCGGTGAGCGAAGCCCGTTCCATGGCGGCCCGTGCCTTGCTCGTTCCGTACTCCGCGGCAAGTTGCCGGACCGCCGCGGGGAACAACAACGACTCGCCCTCCGCGACCAGTCGCACCGCATGCACGATCTCGGCGGGGCGGGCACGTTTGAGGAGAAAGCCGTCCGCTCCGGCCCTGAGCGCCTCGTACACGTACTCATCGTTTTCGAAGGTGGTGACCACCAGGATCTTCGGCGGATCCGGTACGGTCCGCAGCACCACCCGGGTCGCCTCGATGCCATCCATCAGCGGCATCCTGACATCCATGGCCACTACATCGGGGCGTAGCCGACGCAGCAACGGGATCACCGCGGCACCGTCGCCCGCCTCGCCCACCACTTCGATATCGGGCTGGGCCTCAAGCACCGCACGCAGCCCCGCGCGGACGAGAGGCTCGTCGTCGACCAGAAGAACGGTAACCGGCATCCGGTCAGCCTAGGCCGTTCAACGGAAGACTTGCGTGCACTCTCCATTCGCCGTCGTACGGACCTGTCTTGGCGTTCCCGCCCAGCAGCGCGGCACGCTCGCGGATGCCCCGCAGCCCGCTCCCACCGCCCGGCGCACCCAGAGAATCAGTGAGTGGATTGGTCACCTCCATCTCCAGCCGGCCGTTCGTGACGCTGATCCGCACCCGGACGGGAACCGCGCCGGAGTGACGGAGCACATTGGTGAGGGATTCCTGAAGGATGCGGTACCCCTCGCGGGAGACAGCTCCCGGAACCTGCTCCAGCGGACCGGAAACGCTCGCATCGATCTTCGCCCCCGAACCGCGCGCGGAGTCCAGGAGCCGGTCCGCTTCCGCGAGCGTCGGCCGCTGCCCCACCGGTGTTCCCGATTCGCGCAGTACCCGCAGAACCCGCTCCAGATCGTCGAGTGCGTCCCTTCCGGTCTCCTCGATCGCGGCCAGTGCCCGCTCGGTGAAATCCGGATCGTTGGCCGCGCGGGCCGCGCCCGCCTGTACGACCGCGACCGTCAACGCGTGCCCGATCGAGTCATGCAGTTCCCGTGCGATGCGATTGCGCTCCAGCAACTGCTCGGTGCGCTCCTCCAGAGCGGTCAACCGCTGCACCGGCGAGGGACCGAGGAGTCGACGGGCGGTCGCAGTGATCAGCTCTCCGCTCGCCGCGACCACGGCAAGCAGCACCAGGATGGGCAGAGGTGCCAACAGGGCGTACCACCAGTGCGGCTCCACTCCGCGGACCAGCCATTCGCCGCTCGGGCCTGCGCCCGCTGCGGTGAGGACGAGGTCAGCTGCGGTCGCCGGCAGCCACACCGTTGCGAGCCCCATGCCGACGCAGAGCAGCAGTCGTATCTCCAGCCACAACACGGTTCGCCAGCGATCCGTCCAAGTGGCGGCAGCGCTTGTGGAGATCGCCGCGTGAGGGTTGCCCCGCTCCGCAGGTGTGAGCAGGAGCTGTGCCTGAACACCCTCGGCCAGCCGCATGGCGGGCAACAATCCCACTGGCACAGCGAAGACCATGGGCGCCCACGGTGTGTCCGGGGAGATGAACAGCCACACGCTGCAGACCGCCCCCGGGATGAGGAGATGCAGCCACCGGCTGTAGGTGGCAGAGGTGGCCAGTGGGCGGAGAAGGCGGAACATGCTGCCATCGTGTCAGTCCGCCCGGCCCGGGCGGCTCCCCCGAGCGGGGGAGATGATCCCCACCTCCGGGGGAGGCCAGGCACCGGGCGCGACAGCGAGGCTGAGGACATGACCAGCATCGACGTCCATGAGCTCACAAAGGAATACGGCATGACCCGCGCCGTGGACTGCCTCACATTCAGCGTGCGACCCGGCCGCGTCACCGGCTTTCTCGGCCCGAACGGTGCCGGGAAGTCCACCACCATGCGACTCGTTCTCGGCCTGGACCGGCCCACCGGCGGCACCGCCACGATCGGCGGACAGCCCTACGCCACACTCGACGATCCGCTGCGTCGGGTGGGCGCCCTACTCGATGCCCAGGCCGCCCATGGCTCGCGGACCGCGCGGAACCACTTGCTGGCCCTTGCAGTCAGCAACGGCATGGGTGCGCGCAGAGTGGAAAAAGTGCTTGAGGAGGCAGGCCTCGGCGCGGTCGGCGGAACGCGCATCAAGACGTTCTCACTCGGTATGCGGCAGCGGCTGGGCATAGCGGCCGCCCTGCTCGGTGACCCGGAGATCGTGATGCTGGACGAGCCGTCGAACGGGCTGGATCCGGAAGGCATCATCTGGATCCGCGAGCTGATGAAGCGGCTCGCCCGAGAGGGGCGCACGGTCCTGGTCTCCAGCCATCTGATGAACGAGACGTCATCGTTCGCCGACCACCTGGTGGTCCTCGGCCGGGGCCGGCTCCTCGCCGACCTGTCGATGCAGGATTTCCTCGACTCCCGCAGCCGGCCCCGAGTACGGGTGCGAACGACCGAGTCCACTCGGCTGCGTGATGTCCTGATCCGCAAGGGATATGAGCCCGCGCAGGGCGACGACGGCCGTTGGAGCATCGAGGGCGCCAGGGCCGGGGAGATCGGTGCGATAGCCGCCGCCGAAGGTATTGCCGTCCTTGAACTCATCGACGAACAGGCCACGTTGGAACAGGCCTACCTCGACCTCACCTCCGGCGCCATGGAATTCGCGTCCGCGGGGACCTCATCCACCAACCGTCAGGAGGCCTGACCATGTCGACCACCGCAGTGCTGCGTTCCGAGTGGATCAAGATCAGATCGGTGCGGTCCGTCGCCGGATCCTTGATAGCGGTCCCGCTCGTGACGCTTGCCATCACGGTGCTCGCATTCGCCACCGTCGGCCAGGCAGAGGCGGACAACGCGGACGCCGAGCCGCTCTTCAACGCCTTCTACGCATTGAACTTCGGCCAGATCGCGGCCATCAGCTTCGGGGCAACTGCGATCTCTTCCGAGTACCTCAACGGTGCCCTGAGGACCTCGCTCGCCGCCGTGCCCAGCCGCAATCTCTTCTACGCGGCCAAGATGGCTCTCGTCGGTGCGCCGGCACTCGTCGTCGGCCTTGTCGCCAGCTTCAGCGCCTTCCTGGTGGGACAGATGTTCATGGGGGAGTACGCGATCGGTCTGGGGGAGCCGGGTGCCCTGCGGGCGGCCTTCGGCGGAGGGATTTATCTGGCCCTGATGGCCCTGTTCGCAGCCGGATTGACGGTGCTGCTCCGCAGCACCGTGGCCGTGCTCAGCCTGCTCATTCCGTTCATCCTCATCGTCTCCTTCGTGATTGGAGACGTCGCAGGTGGCGCGGCACAGTATCTGCCCGACCGGGCAGGACAGTTGGTGCTCCACCAGAACCCAGAGGGCAGTCTCGGACCGTGGAGCGGACTCGCGGTGGCAGCGGCGTGGGCAGTGGCTGCACTGCTGGCAGGCTGGTGGGCGATCCGGCGCAGGGACGCATAGCCCGCTGCCACATCCTCAAGGCGTAGCAAGACGGCTGAAAGCCCCTCAAAGCTCATGACGCGGAGCGGCTTGTCAGTGCTGGGAGGTTTACTGACGGCATGACCACCGCACTTCACCTCCGTCTCATCGACGGGATGCGCACCCGGGACTTTCCCGCGGAGCGCATCCGGTCAGGATCGGGAGTCAGTGGGCCCGGTTATCACACAGCGTCCTTGCACGCGGACATCGAGCACTGGAACGACGACGAGGTAGGGCGACTGGCGCATCGGGCCCAGTGCCTCGCGGAGCATGACGCGCTGCTGACGCTGCTCACCGTCTGCTGGGGGGAGCCCCAGACGATCAGTCTGTGGAGTGCGCAGGAGCGGATGATGGCCGGTGAGGAGATTCCGGAGGCGTGGGCCGAGACGATTGCGGGCTGCGAGTACCTCCAGCTCTGGCGGATCGAGGACCGATGGGTTGCCATGGGTCTCTACCTGGAGGAGGAAGGCCCCGGTTGCGAGCTGAGCGTTGTGGTGACGGAGATCGATCCGCCGTGACATGAGCAGACTGCTGCCCGCTGAGACAGAACGCGGCAGCCGTCCACTGCGTCCGGTTCGGGTGTCCGCCACCTGCGGACGGGCCCCTGTCACCAACTTTCCGCGACGGCCAACTTTCCGCGACAGCCCCGCCGCCGCTTGCCGTGATGGGCCAGGCATCAGCCCTCTGCCAGTGTCACAACCACAAACAGACGGCCACCGGCGCGAAACCGCCGTGCAGGCGCTCGGGCGTCAGGTTCCTTCGGTGGTGCTGATGCCGCCGCATTCGACAGAGGCGCGGAGGCGTCCGTACTCCTCCGCCATCGTCTGGACGGTCCAGTGGGCATTCAGACCGCTGGGGTTGGGGAGGACCCAGACACGGGTGCCGGCGATCACGTGGTCCTGTGAACCGATCCGGGCGGTTCGCCTGCCGAAGGCCGTGCGGTACGCGGTGACCCCCACGACCGCCAGCCACTGCGGCTTCAACTCCTCGACCTTGGCCGCGAGGATCTGTCCGCCCTCGCGGAACTCGTCGGCGGACAGTTCGTCCGCTCGTGCGGTTGCGCGGGCGACGACGTTGGTGATGCCCAGGCCGTATCGAAGCAGTTCGGTCTGCTCTGCCGGCTTCAGCTGCCGTGAGGTGAAGCCGGACCGGTGGAGTACGGGCCAGAAGCGATTGCCGGGGTGGGCGAAGTGGTGGCCGGTCGCCCCGGTCATCAGGCTTGGGTTGATCCCGCAGAACAGCACACGCAGGCCGCCCGCGACCACATCGGGAACGGTGCGGTCACGGGCGGCTCGGAGCTCTTCGGAGGTCATCCGGCTATGGCGCCGGGCGTCAGAGGATGGAGCCAGGCGTGTACCCGGCGGCCTCGGGATGCTGCTCGATGATCTCTTCGATGCGGGAGATCAGCGCGGTGACCTGGTCACCCGCCGCTCCTGTGAAGGAGAGCTTGTCGGCCATCAGCGCGTCCAGCTGTGCGCGGTCCAGCGGGATGCGGTCGTCGGCCGCCAGTTTGTCGAGCAGCTCGTTGCGCTCGGCGCCCTGCTCACGCATGGCCAGGGCCGAGGCGACAGCGTTCTCCTTGATCGCCTCGTGGGCGACCTCGCGGCCGACACCGGCGCGCACCGCACCCATCAGAACCTTGGTCGTGGCGAGGAACGGCAGGTAGCGGTCTAGCTCGCGGGCGACGACGGCCGGGAACGCGCCGAACTCGTCGAGCACCGTCAGGAAGGTCTCCAGCAGACCGTCGAACGCGAAGAACGCGTCCGGGAGCGCCACCCGGCGGACCACGGAGCAGGACACGTCGCCCTCGTTCCACTGATCGCCCGCAAGTTCGCCGGTCATCGACGCGTAGCCGCGCAGGATGACCATCAGGCCATTGACGCGCTCACAGGAGCGGGTGTTCATCTTGTGCGGCATCGCGGACGAGCCGACCTGGCCGGGCTTGAAGCCCTCGGTCACCAGCTCGTGCCCGGCCATGAGACGGATCGTCTTCGCGACGGACGAGGGCGCCGCGGCGAGCTGCACCAGTGCGGTCACGACGTCGTAGTCGAGCGAGCGCGGATAGACCTGCCCGACCGACGTGAAGGCCTGCGCGAAGCCGAGGTGTGAGGCGATGCGCTGTTCGAGGTCGGCGAGCTTTCCGGCGTCGCCACCCAGCAGATCGAGCATGTCCTGGGCCGTGCCCACGGGGCCCTTGATGCCACGCAACGGGTAGCGACCCAGGAGGTTGTCGAGCCGCCCGTAGGCGACCAGGAGCTCGTCCGCCGCAGTCGCGAAGCGCTTGCCGAGCGTGGTCGCCTGCGCGGCGACGTTGTGGGAGCGGCCGGCCATCACCAGCTCGCGGTACTCGCCCGCCAGCCTGCCGAGCCGGGCCAGGACCGCCACCGTGCGGTCGCGCATCAGTTCCAGAGAGAGTCGGATCTGGAGCTGTTCGACGTTCTCGGTGAGGTCCCGGGAGGTCATGCCCTTGTGGACCTGCTCATGGCCGGCGAGGGCGTTGAACTCCTCGATCCGGGCCTTGACGTCGTGACGGGTGACCTTCTCGCGCTCGGCGATCGAGGCCAGGTCGACCTGGTCGACGACACGTTCGTAATCGGTGAGGGCGGCGTCCGGCACCTCGATCCCGAGGTCCTTCTGAGCGCGCAGCACCGCCAGCCACAGCTGACGCTCCAGCTTCACCTTCTGCTCGGGGGACCAGAGGACGGCCAGCTCCGTGGAGGCGTAGCGGCCGGCCAGGACATTGGGGATGCGAGGCTTCGCAGACACAGCAGTCACGTGTGCAGAGCTTACCTGTCGTCTTCAGCGGTTCGTGAGCGTCCACCAGGTCCATGAGGTCCAGGTCAGAGGCTCCTGGACCACCGTCTCACACACAGCGTGTGAGACACGAGTGAGACGAAACGGCCCCGGGCCGGTGATTCCAGCACCGCCGGGGCCTTGAGGCGAAACCCTTCTGATCAGGGGAGCCGAACCCATGCAAGACCGTAGCCTGAGCGCCGAGCTGGGCGGCCTCCTTGCGGCTGTCCTCGAAGCACTCGCCATGCCTGCTTGCGTCGGCCACAAGAAGACGTCCGTCCACATCCCGACCGCGTCGTGCACGCCCGGGTCGCCCTGGAGGGGGTCCAACAGAGCGACGACTTTGGTTGGTCTGCGGACTACCTGCGGGCCTGTCGTGCCGAGCACCCCTCCTCTGGGCACTGCCACTGGGGTGCTGCGGGGAAGGAGACAGGCAGGCCGATGAGCGCGCCGCGCACCATCACGGTGCCGGCCCTTGACCATGGCCTGGTCACCTCACCTGTCCGGCTTGGTGTACCGGCCACACCGAGTACCCGGTCGAGTGCCGGGCCGTCCTCGCCCGCGCCGGCGCCGAGGGCGTCATGACCCAAGACGGCGAACTGCTCCACTTTCGCGGAGCTGGTGCAGTACCCGTACGGTCGGTGCGCCCGCCGGCACGTCGGTGTCTACGTCGAACTGTTCGGGTTCGCCCGGACACTGGCACCCGGCCGAGCTGGACGCGCCGGCCGCGGCGCTCGTCGACCACTCTGCGCAGTTGCGGGCCCTCGCTCGCCATCTCAGCCCCCTCGGTGTTGCCGAGGGGACCAGTGAAGCGGATCGACGCGGTCGCCGCTCTCACGGCCGCGGCCGTGAGCGTTGTCCTCACTGGTGCCGGATTCTGGCAGAGCGCGTGAGACGACGAAGCCCCGGCGGACTACGACGGCGTGCAGCATCCGGAGAGGGCACCGTTGTGCTCCGGCTCACCGCTTTCGAGCACGCAGAGCAACGATGCAGTGACGACACGTGTCGTGCGGGCGATGCGCAGCACGCGGCACGGGGACTCCCTGCGGCGAACCGGGTTGTAGCCCTTCGTCGGCGAGAACCCCAACGCCCTGGAAGTGTCCTCCCGGTTCGGCCCCAGGTGGCGCGGATGTGCGAAGAGCTGTGCTGGGTGCCCTGCACCTCGTTAGCCTCGCCGTTTCGTTTGGGGACGGCGACTGTTGGGGCGGAAACGCGAAAATGCCTTCCTGACCTGGGACGATGAACCTTGCTGAGGGGTTCTGTCGGTCCAGGCGGAGGGCACTTTCTACGTGCAGGCTATCGGGTTGCGTCCCAAGATCCAGGTCAGTGCCGATGGTTCGGGGGTGGTCGGTCATGCCGGGGCACGGTTACTGGCTGATCTCGCTGATGCCACAGGGCTCACCGCCGCGTACTCCACCGCGCTCAGGCCGCTTCGGCCGCGTGGGACCGGACATGATCCGGGCTGGACCGCCACCGGCCTGGCGGTGATGCTCGCCGATGGCGGCGAGGCCATCGCAGACCTGGCCGCGCTGCGGGACCAGGCAGAGGTGTTCGGCGCTGTCGCCTCGACACCAACGGCCTGGCGGCTGCTCGCCGACACCGACTCAGGACACTGGCTTCTGTGCGCTCGGCCCGTGCCCATGCCCGGGAAGTCACCTGGCTGCAGGCCGCCGAGCACGGTGAGGGCATACCCGCAGTCCGGACCGCGGGACGCACGCTGCCCGGCCCGGTCCTGGGAACGCCGGCGCCAACACCGCCACCGACCACATCGCGGTTTTCGGCCAGGCACTCGCGCAGATCCCCGACGCCCACCGGCACGGCACCGACATCCTGGTCCGCACCGACAGCGCCGGATCCGCGAAAGCCTTCCTCGTCCACGTCCGTGACATGCGGCAACAAGGAGTCCGTACCTTCTTCTCGGTCGGATACGCCATCACCGAGCCGGTCTGCCGCGCTGTCCGGGCCATACCCGACCGCCTCTGGCATCCTGCCCTCAACCAGGACGGGACACTGCGAGAGGGAGCCGAGACCGCCGAGCTGACCGGCATGGCCGACCTGGACGGCTACCCGGCCGGCACCCGCATCATCGTGCGCCGCGAACGACCGCACCCCGGAGCCCCACTGCCACTGTGCGACCAGGACGAGGGCCTGCGGCATCAGGTGTTCCTCACCGACGCCCCGCACGCCGGTGGCGGTTCCGCCCAGTTCCTGGAGGTCCGTCACCGCGGGCATGCCACTGTCGAGGACCGCCCGGTGCGGCAAGACCACCGGCTTCGGCCGCTTCCCCTCCCGCGACTTCAGTATCAACGCTGTCCGGCTCGGACTCAGCCTCACAGCGATCGATCTGGTCGCCTGGATGCGCGTCCTGCTGCTTGACGGCGAACGCGCGGCTGCCGGGCCGAAGAAACTCCGCTACCGGCTGCTGCACGTCGCCGCCCGCCTCACCCACGGCGGCCGCCGTCTGTGCTTGCGGATATCAGCAACCTGGCCCTGGAGACACGAACTAGCCACGGCCTTCCACCACCTTGCCGCACTACCCCGTCCCGCCGACTGACCAGCAAACCCCTGACCGCCCTGACCCGAAAGACTTTGGAGTACCCGACCCCGCGCCGGGACTCCGGCATGCCCAAGCAACGAAATCACCCCGCCCACCCGACAACAGACGAACAGCGGCGTCTCATCACCCCAACCGAATCGGCGAGGCTAGTGCTCGGCCTGGAGGGCGCGGGAACGGTCGAAGCGCTCGGCGAGGGCGTCACCGAGCTCGCCGTGGGGCAGCGCGTCGCCTGGGAGGACACCCCGGGAAGCTATGCGAGCACTACCTCGCGACGCGCGAGGGGCTGTTGGAGCGGGTCGACGCGGTGCTGGGCTGGATCGAGGAGGGCGTGCTCGACATCCGTATCGGCGGCCGTTATCCGCTGGTCAAGGCGGCCGAGGCCCACACCGACCTCGCCTCCCGTCGCACCACCGGAAAGCTGCTCCTGATCCCCTGACCGGCATGCGGCGGCCCGCATCGCATGGTGCGGGCCGCCGCCGCAGGCAGGCACGATAGGCGCGAATCTGTGCGCACGGCGATGCTGCGGCCCTGCGACTGGCGTCGTGGTGCGGCGAGTTCCGAAGAGATGCAGCAGACGTGGGTGAGGCTTTTGTGACCACTGCCGGGAACACTGTGGAGGACCCCGGCGACACCATCCTGACCTCCGTCGGGGCGATCCTCGTCGCCAACTTCCCCCTCGCGCCGGGACCGTGGCTTCCCGCGCACAGCCACACTCACCACCAGTTGGCCTGGACCCGCAGCGGCGTGCTGGGCATCGGCGTCGCGGACGACTACTGGGTCCTGCCGCCCAACCGGGCGGTGTGGGTGCCGGCCGGAGTCGCACCGCGCACCCCAACCACCACAGGCATGAGGCCGCCCTGTTTGACCTGGAACATATGCTGTCGCCACGGAACTGAGATTCTGAAACTGGAGGGCCAGCGGGCTCCGTCTCCGTCAGAAACGGCCTCCATGGGTGGCTCAGCGCTCGCGCATTCTGGTCCACCACCAGCCGTCCATTGCCCACCCGACGTTGTTGGGTTCCGGCAGGGTACGGCGCTCGAACTCCTCATCGATGCACCTGATCAGTCGGCCCAAGTCCCTTCTGGCTCCGCGAGGAAGGTGCCGCATCGCCCACTCCAGGTCATCACGGGCATCTTCCACCTCTATACCGGGCGAACATGCCTCGGAGGCGTTCAGATACCGTCCAGGCTGCTTAAAAGCCCACTCGAAGCGAGAGAGGGCAGCCGCGACCGCGTTGGGCCACATCTCCTGGTCTTCCACCCGGCGGATCGCTGCACGAGTCCGCGCGGTGACACCACGGACCCTCAGGACCGGATACTGCCATCGTGGCCGCCACCGCTCTGCACGGACGGCCTTGGGACGCCTACGCGGCATCGCCCTTTCGGATCAACATGAGGCCATCCTGACACGGGCTGGCACCTTCACACACGTCCTTGGGGGCGTCGCGGCGTATTACTGGAGCAGGATCATTTTGCGGAGTAGTTCGAATCCGGCTCGGCCGTAGAGCTGTCTCTTGATCTTCTTGATGCGGTTGACAGCGCCCTCGATGCTGCCGGAGCTCCAGTCCAGGGTGAGCCCGGCTGTCACAGCGTCGAGGTCCCGTAGCAGGTGGAGTGCGAAGGTTGTGAGGCCGGGTAGCCGGCTGGCATCGGCTGCGCCGATCCAGGCAGGGAGCGTGGCGCCGAGGCGGTCGGTGAGTGTCTCACCGAAGTTGCGGACGTGTCCGGCGGCCATGTCCAGTTCGGGGCACCGTGTCAGAACGTCTTTCAGGCCGTCGCGGTCTTCCTCGTCAAGGGCGGCGGGGTGTCGGGTGAGCCAGCCGGTCACCTGCCGCACCGTCGGCGGCCGCGGCGGTGCTCCGGACGGACCCCCGCGCAAGGTGGCGATGTAGGCGCGGGCCATGGCGTAGGTGACGGGAGAATGCTCGGCAACCAGTTCGCTGTGCAGTCGGGTGACGCTGGTGCATCCCGCGGCGAATCGCCGCTCCAGGTAGGGCTTGTAGGGGTCCAGCCTGCTGGGCCGGGGCTGATTCTCGCGGATGGTGTCCTGCCAGCGTGCGGCGTTCGCGTATCGGAGCCCGGTGTTGAGGCCCCAGCCCAGGTGCCGGGCGATCGCTCGGCGTGAGTGGCCTTGGGCAAGCAGCTCGTGGACCAGTGTGTGTGCTGCCTTCTTCCGCTCGGCCCGCCGGCCGACGGGCTCCGAGTCCTCCTGCAGCCGGCCGGAAGCCAGTCGGGTGGTCTCCGGCAACATGCCGCTGGGCGAGGGCCCACGCAGGCAGTCGCGGTGGGCGGCGACGCAGGTCTCCACGGCCCGGCTGAGGCCCTGCCGCAGGTGGAATCGGTCTGCGACCTGTAGAGCGTCGGGGGCACCGCGTCGGGCCCCATCGGCGTAGGCGCCGGCCCGGTCCCGGCAGATGACCTCCACACCGGGGTGGCAAATCAGCCAGGCGGCCAGCGGCCCGGCTTCACGCGTCGGGAGCACATCGACCACGCGATGGTCTTCGACGCTGGTCAAGACGGTGGAGTAGATCGGGCTGCGACGGATCGCGAAGTCGTCCACACCCAGCACACGCGGAGTACTGAACTGCGGATCGGGCAATGCCATGACCCTGCGTAACAAGGTCATCCTTCCCGCGCCGAAGCCCAGCTGAGCAGCCAGCCGAGCGCCGGCCCGCCCGGCCAGGGCGAGCCCTACTCGCTCCAGGGCGTGGTTGAGCCGAGTGGTGAACCGTGCGTGCGGGGCGGCCAGCCGGGAGAACGGCTCGGCGAACGTACGGCGCTGGCAGTCAGCCGCCCCGCAGATGAAGCGCCGGACCATCAGCCGGATCACGAAACCCTGCTCAGCGAGCGGAAGGTCTTTCAGCTTGCGCTGGTAACGGTCGTGAACTCGGTCCGAGCAGCGGCCGCAGTCCGGACATGCAGCCCCGGCCGCTCGGCCTCTCGCCACCACCTCGACCGTGCCGAACACGGCCGTGACCGCCTCGACATGCACATCGTCGATCCCGTCGAACACCAGCGAGTCCCAGAACGGTGCATCGGTCTGCATGACCAGCACCATCACCGTCCACAGCCGACTGCAGCACCGGACGGCAGGCACCTGATGGAGCGTCAACTCCGACCGTCGGACGGCAAGGCGTACGCGGTCTCACTCGAACCGTCTCCTCACAATCGAACATCGGCGTAACGCTCTGCGACGACTCGCCAAGATCTGTGCCAGAGCCGAGAAATAGCGGCACGGTCTCCGACGAGGCTCGGTCGTCTCGCCTGAGTCAGCAGACAACAGGGGCGGAGCTCAGCCCCTCCTCATCGAGGCGACCGATGATGATGTCCGTCGCTATCCAGTGCTGCTGTGACTGGCTCCGTGCGGCGTCCGCCGCTGTTCCTTGATGTCGATGGACCGCTTATCCCGTTCGGTGCGGAGCCGCAGCAATATCGGACCTATGCGGCAGGTCTCGATCTGCGTGAAGCCGACTTGAATCCGCACCTGACCAGGATCAATCCTGAGCACGGGCCCAAGCTGGCCGCGCCGGTGTGACCGAGCGTCCGAGTTGGCCGGGCTGAGCACCGCAGTTGGCCACTGGATGGCTGCCCTGGGGGCAACTGCACGCCTACCGGAAGCCGAGGTGCGGATCGGTGCCGACCAGCTCACTGCTGGCCGCCCAGAGGCGAGCGGCGGCGGCCGGGTCGGTCATATGAGAGGGGACGGGCTCACGCCGTGGTGCGCCACGAAGCCCGAAGACCCTCGGCCCCCAGAGCTGCCCTCCCTGCACCTCCGAGTCGAGGACGGCACGGACGACGGGCCATGCCCCGGCGTCCTTGCCCTGCACCACGAGTCCGGCGGGCAAAGCGCGCAGCCGTTCGCCGGAGGTTGTCACGCGTACCGGCGGGCGGGACGGGGTGAGGGAGTCCAGTGCGCCGCCGGGGTGGGCCACCACGCTGAGCACCGTGCTGCCGACTGCGCGCAGACGGCGATCGAGTTCGAAGCCGAAGCACATCTGCGCCAGCTTCGATCGGCCGTAGGTGCGCTTGGGCCGATAGTCCTGGGTCGACTGCAGATCGCCCAGATCCAGTCGCTCGGACCGTGCCGCGAAGCTTCCCACCGTCACGATGCGGCCTGCCGGCGCTGCGGACAGCAGTGGGGCCAGCCACCGGGTGAGCGCGAAGTGGCCGAGGTGGTTGGTGCCGAACATCAGCTCGTGGCCGTCCTCGGTCTCTCGACGCGGCAGGTCGTCGAGCGCTACCCCTGCGTTGTAGACGGCCGCGTCGAGATGGTCGAGGTCCAGCCTGTCCACGGCGGTGTTCAGGGATGACAGGTCGGCGAGGTCCAGTTGAAGGTGCCGCACGTGCGCGCCGGAGACGCGCGAGCGGATCGAGGCCATGGCGGCGTCGGCCTTCGCGGTGTCCCGGCTGCCGAGTACGACGACGGCGCCGGTGGCGGCGAGCTGCTCCGCGACGAAGTAGCCGATCCCGGCGTTACCTCCGGTGACCAGGAAGATCCTGCCCTCGGCAGACGGCAGCCACTGAACGTTCCACGGTCGGCTCTGGGATGCGGAAGACACGATGACAGGCTCCTTGCGCTCGGGGCAGCGTGCTCATGGGGAGCACCAACCCGACCAAGGTCGCAGCCTCCACCGACACACCGCCGACAACTCACGTTCACCGCCGACAGGCATCCGATACCCTTCCGGACAACTACGGAGGGCGAGGAGGCCGCTACGCCGTGCCCGGCGCAGAACTGAGCGCGAGCGCGGCCAGGCGAAGCACTCAGTGGCCAACTCGGACGGGCACCGGGCCGCCATGGTGCGCACCGAGGACACGGTGATCATCTACGCCCGGTCGGGCCGCATCGTGACGAGTCACTGGATGGACCTCGCGACCGTCGGCATGCCCCTATTTCCGGGCACGGTTGTGGATGGCGAGGCAGTCATCTGGCATGGCGGCAGGCTCGATTTCTCGGCGGTCCAGTCCCGCGCCACCTCGTCCGTCCGACGGGCCCGGGAGCTCGCCGCACGGATGCCGGCCTCGTATGTCGCATGGGATGTGCTCCAGCCCCCGACGCTCGGGGACGTACGGTCACAGACCTACGTCGAGCGGCGCGGGCTGCTCCTGGACCTGCTCGCGCAGATCGGTCCCCCGATCCAGGTCACGCCCGTGACCGACGACCGGGACACGGCCCTGCTCTCGTATGAGGCCCTGGTAGACCAGGGCATTGAGGGCCTGGTGGCCGAATTCGCAGGTCAGGGGTATCCGGGAGGGCGGCGCTCCTGGGTGAAGGTGAGGCACGCGGACACTCAGGACGCGGCGGTCGTCGGGTTCACAGGCCCCCGGGCGCGGCCCCGGAACTTGGCCCTGGCACTCGTCGACGACGACCGGCCGCGCATGTCGGCCCGACTCGATGCGCGCCTCTCGACGCAGCTCGGTGCGCTGCTCGCCGACGCCACGGTGACCGGCCCGGCAGTGGCGCGGGGCGGGGAGCGGTACACCGGGCTCGGCTCGGGTGTCGTGGTGGAGGTCCTCGCCAGGACGGGTCGGCACGGGACACTCACGGTGACCCGGGTGCGGTAGCAAGCACGGCGGGATTGCAGGACCTCACGCCGGCGTGGCCGGCGAGGAGTCCGGCCAGGAGCACTGGAGCGCAAGGCGCTGACGGGATGGCTGGCCACCGCAAGCCATGGTGCTGTAGCTCACAGTGGCCGCGCGGCACAGGTGTCGACTTCGGGATTACTGGACGGCCAGGAAGAAGCCCGAGTGGACCTCGCCGGGATCCCACGCCGCGCCGCCGACCGCACCCCCGGCGTGCACCCGCTCGTCATCGGCGGCCAGGGCAGCCTGGCCAACCCCGAAGTCCTTGCCGACTACCTCGACGTCGTCGCCCTCGGCGAGGCCGAGAAGTCCCCACCCCAGCTCCTGCGCACCGTCCACACCCACCGCTGGGCCCCCGACCCCGGCACCTTGCTGCATGAGCAACTCGCCCGGATCCCCGGCCTGGAGCCTGGATGTGCCGTCCTTGTACGAATGCGACCTGGTCCACGGAGGAGGGGTCAGCGCGGTCCGGCACAAGGTCCCCCGACGAGCCGGCCGAGGTGACCGCCCAGTGGCTCGCGCTGACCGAACTCCACGACGCGCACTTCGTCCACCCGCTCACGGACGGTACCGAGGCCGGGGTGATCCCGCTGATCGGATGCCGCCACACCTTCCTCTTCCGCACCCTGCGGACCCCACCGGGGCCGTGCCTGGACCACCGATGCGCTGTACCGGGAGAGCGCCACAGAGGTGCAGCAGTACGCCGCCGAAGGGGCCGTTGTCGCCGACATGGAAACGGCCGAGGTGTCAGCCGTCGCCCGCTACCGGCAGGTCCCGGCCGCGGCTGCGCGTGAACATCTGGGCCGGTTCCTCCGCGAACCGGTCACAGGCCAGCGCTGCGTGTGGCAAGACCGCGGTCTCGCACGAGACGGCGGTCTGTCTGGATGATCGATTCCAAGGGGTCAGTGATCGAAGGCGGTCAGTGATCGCAGTACTGGCTGTCCGGTGTGGTCGTTGTGCCAGATCGCGGCGGTCAGCGCGAGGATTCGCTGCATGACGCGGGCGACGACACCGCGGGGCGTGCGCCCTCGGTGCTGTTCGAGGTCGAGCTGCCCCTTGAAGCTCTCGTTGACCGATTCGATGACCTGCCGCAGCGGCTTGAACAATGGTGCCCCGGGCCGCTCCGGCTCGCCTTTGCGGGCTGGTCGCAGCAGGCGGACGTCCAGTTCGGCCAACTGGTGCTCGAAGTCACGGCCGAAGTAGTTCTTGTCGCCGATCAGCGTCTGTCCGGGCCGGGAGGCCACCAGTTCCGGTTCGGCAGCGAGCAGGTCCAGCAGCGTCTCGCGCTCGTCGGCCTTGGCCCCGGTCAGGGCGAAAGCGATCGGCAGACCCTGAAGGGTGCACACCAGGTGAGTCGAAGGCCCCAGAACAAGCGGCTGTGGCTGGCGCAGTAGCCGTACTCGGCCCATCCGGCCAGGTCGGACCGCTTGACGGTCTCGCGGGAGCGTCCGCATTCGACCGGCGTGGTGTCGACGATCCACACGTCGTCGCTCCATACGGTGGTGTCGGTGGCCAGCACCCGGGTGACCCGACGAAGTAGTTCGGCGGCCTTGCGCAGACGCTTGTTGTAGCCGGGATGCTTGGGCAGATACGGAAACAGGTGCCGCAGGTGAACACGGGCATGCCGCAGCCAGCGGGCCTCGGAGGTGAAGCCGAGCGTCGCCTGCATCATCGCCCAGGTCACCAGTTCAGCGACGCTGAGCTGGGGCGCGATGCCCACGGCTGGCCGCCACGGGGCCAACTGCGGCCACTCCTTCAGCAAGTCGTCGGTCTTCATATGGAGTGCGGTGGCGAGGGAGTCCAGCTCTGTCTTCACACACCGAGGTTGGCCTCCTTCGCCACGGCCACGGGCTCTTCCAGCACATACAGGCCCTGCGGCACCGGTCAGAGCAGCCCGTGCCAGCTGTCCAGCAACGACAGCCCCATTCAAGAGCTGGCACGATGTCCAGCATGAGCCGACTGGTATTGCTGAGGGAGAGCCTCGCATCCCGCCGTCAGTACGCGACTCTCCAGCGGGAGTCCTTTGACGGCGCGGATCTCGCTTCGGTGCGCTTGCGGTCGTTGTGGTTCACGCGGTGCACATTTCGCGAGACGGATCTCCGCCAAGCCACTCTCGATGGCTGCCACTTCAAACTATGCGATCTCCGCGGAGCGAATCTGAGCGGTGCCTCCATGCGGGGGGTCACTCTGGCGGGCTGCGATCTGACTGGCGCCGACCTGCGCGCCGCGGATCTGACCGGCGCCCGTTTCGGCCGGGTCCTGACCGGTGCCCCACCCCACGGGCTGACGAATGCCACCGACGCCAAGCTCGACAAAGCTGTTCTCCGCGATCTCCAACTGGAAGAGGTCATCGGCTGGCCCATCATCGGGTGAGCGGCTCGCGCCGGAAGCGCGAACACATGCAGTGGGCGTCGGCCAAGCCTTGGAATCGATCATCCAGGTCGTAGGCGGGGTCTGGTCCGTCAGGGCTCACGGCTTGCGGGCGAGGCCGCCGTGCTCACCGATGGGTCGCGGGGCGGGCGAAGTAAGGTCCGGGCGCCAGGAGGGGACCGACACGACCCCGGGGTCCAGAAGTTCCAGGCCGTCGAAGAACGCCGCGATTTCGTCGACGGGGCGCAAGAAGTACGGTACGGCGCCGGTCTCGTTGTACGCGTCCTGGGCCTGTTCGTAGTCGGCGTCGGTGCCCCGTGAACCGTCGTTGATGGAGAGGTAGCTGCCGGACGGCAGTCCGTCCATCAGGCGAGTGACGGTGTCGTGCGCCTGGTCGTAGTCAGCGACGTGGCCCAGGACGTTGCTGAGAATCAGGGCGGTGGGGCGGGTGAGGTCCAGCGTCTCGGCAGCGGCCGCCAGGATGCGATCAGGGTCGGACAGGTCAGCGTCGACGTAGGCGGTCGCCCCCTCGGGGGTGGAGGTGAGCAGGGCACGGGCGTGCGCGAGGACCAACGGGTCGTGGTCGACGTAGACGATCCTGCTCTCGGGGGCGAGCCGCTGGGCGACCTCATGGGTGTTGTTCACGGTCGGCAGGCCGGTCCCGACGTCCAGGAATTGCCGGATGCCCTCCTCGGTGACCAGGTACGTGAGGGTGCGGCGCAGGAAAGCACGGCTGCTGCGGGCGATGGTGACGATGCCGGGGAAGACGGCGCTGTATGTGTCGCCGGCTTCTTCGTCAACGGGGTAGTTGTCTTTCCCACCCAGCCAGTAGTTCCAGATCCGGGCCGAGTGCGGCACCGACGTATCGATCTTCTGATGCACCGCCGGTCCGGGCGACGTCGCGTGGTCGGTCATGGGTACCGTCCGTCTTTCAACCGAGGCGTGAACTGTCAACGCACAACCTACGTCCCAATAACCTGGATGCGTACATGAGTTCACCTCTCCGGCGAGTTCGATCAGCGCTGATTCCCCGAACAGGTCTCCACCCGGTCGTTATGAGAGCCCGCCTCTGGCGGCCTCGCGGCCGGTCAGATCCAGGTGGACTGGATCCGGCCCGGTCCGCCGTCACCGACGGCGTCACAGCCACCACGGTCCTCGAACCCGACTCCGCAGTCCGACCGCCCCGGCTGACGGGTGGGGTCCTCGCCGTCGGACGCGCGGCCATGGAGCAGGTCGGACGGCGGCCCAGTCGTGTTGCTGTTCGCCCCCCACCGCTTCCGGCGGGCAGTCGTTGCCGTACCTCGAGTGTCTGGCCTGTGAACTGGTCGACACTCGGGCCGTGGACCAACCGGAGGCCCTGCGCTTGTGGAGCGGATCCTGACCGCGCTACTGGAACGCATCACCAGCCGACCCGGGCCGGTGAGCCCGGTACGGGGCTGGCTGTGTCCACCGTCGAGGGCATCCTGACTCGGCTCCGGGAAGCCCTGGGGCGCGCAGTCGTGCGCAAGCTCGTCGCGACGTCGCCCAGTACGTCAAAATCTCGCTGCAGGACAAGAAGAAGGACAGGAAGAACCGCGGACGCGAGAAGCCGTGGACTGTCGCGGAGGTCCAGAGGTTCATCAGGGGCATCGAGCGAGACCGGCTGTACGTGCCCCTTCTGCCGAGCCTCATGGGCCTACGGCCTGCTGAGGTCTGCGGCATGCGCTGGACGGCCGTCGACCTGAAACCTTGGACTCTGGAGACGGCCGATACCCGGACCATGGCCGGGAACAAGACCGTCCTGGAGAAGGACACCAAGACATTGGCGGGTGAGCGCGTCCTGCCGCTGCCCAGCAAGGTCGCAGAGGCCCTCAAGAAGTTCCGCGCGCGGCAGGCTCGCGAGAAGCTGAGCGCGGGCGAGGGCTACACGGACTCTGGATACGTGGCGGTGAACGAGCTGGGCGAGCCGTTGAGCACACGGCACCTTCGCGAGCGCGCCTACCGGCTCATGCGCGAGCTGGAGATGCGACGGGTGCGACTCTACGACGCGCGGCACTCGTGCCTCAGCTACCTCGCCGTGAACGGTGTGCCGGACGTAGGCCGGCGCCGCGGTCCTGATTGTGGGTTGCTACGAGGGCGGCGGCGCGTCCACCCGGCGCCAGGTCGCCACCGGGCCGGGATCGCGGGAATCTTCGGGGGTGACCCAGAACGCCCTTCCCTGTTCGGCGCTGTACTGGGCGCCCGTTCGCCCGTCCCCGGACGAGCGGCCGGTCAGGCGGCGCCCGATCCACGGCATCAGGTGCTGGCGGGTGAACCGGAGGTCATCGACACGTCGTATCGCCCATTTCGGTGGGACCGAGGTCGGGAGCGGCGTCCGCCAGTCGTCCTCGGCGGGCAGCCCGAGCGTCTGCCAGACCGCCTCCGCCACCCTCCGGTGCCCGTCGGCCGTCAGATGCAACCGGTCGACGTCCCACAGGCGGGGATCGCCCAGGGCCGGCGCCCCGTACAGATCGACGACCGACGCTCCGTGCCGTGCCGCCAGTTCGTCGACCAGGGAGAACAGCTCCTCCACCCGCGGACGGAACCGTTCCATCACCGGGCCGTTGCGCCCCGGGCTGCGCATCAGCACAAGCTTCTTGCACGAGGGAGCGAGACGTTCGACGGCCTCTTCGAGCCGTCCGCGGACCATGGCCATGTCGCACTTCGGCCGCAGGGTGTCGTTGAGACCGCCGACGAGCGTGATGACATCCGCCCCCATGGCGGCGGCCACATCGATCTGTTCGTCGACGATCTGGCCGATCAGCTTGCCGCGTACGGCGAGGTTCGCGTAGCGGAACCCCGGCGTACGGACCGCGAGCCGTCCGGCGAGGACATCGGCCCAGCCCCGGTACGAGCCGTCGGGCAGCAGGTCCGACATGCCCTCGGTGAACGAGTCGCCGACCGCGACAAGACTGGTGTACGAGGCATTCAATTCCATGGCGAAGCGATCGTACCGTGGCACGGCCTGCCCCCTTCCGGACAGCCCGAACGGCTCGGGAAGGCTGTGAACGGTTCCGGGAGGCTCCGCATGGGCGCCGAAGGCTCTGGGGGCGGGGGATCCGTACGGAGCTGTGGCAGCGCGCTGCGAGCGGAGGCGCCCTCAGTCGCCGAGGGCCAGCCGCAGACCGAATCCGGCGATCACGGTTCCGGTGATCCGGTCCAGCAGTCTGCGGGCCCGCGGGCGTTGCAGCCCACCCCGCAGGGCCTGGGCGAACGCGATCAGCAGTGCCGACCAGAGGAGGCCGAGTGCGATGTGTACCCCGGTCAGCAGCAGGCCCGTGGCGAAGTGCGGGGCGCCCGCCGGGATGAACTGGGGAAGGACGGCGACGTAGAACACGCCCATCTTCGGGTTGAGCAGATTGGTCAGGGCGCCCTGCCGCCATCCGGCAGCGAGGCTGTCGGTCCCTTGCGGAGCCACGGCACGGGCTTCGGCCCCCTGCGCCTCTTCCCCCTGGGCGCGCCCGCCGCGCAAGGTGTCGACGATCAGGCGTCCACCCATCCAGAGCAGATAGGCGGCTCCGGCGTAACGCAGTGCTTCGTACGCCACGTGTGAGGCCGTGAGCAGCGCTGTGACACCGAGCGAGGTGAGCGCGCCCCAGGCCAGAGTGCCGCTCTGGATGCCGAGGACGACACCGAGCGCACGCTTGCGGCGACCGAGCGCCGAGGTGCGCAGGATGAGAGCGGTGTCGAGGCCGGGAGTGAGAGTGAGGAGCCCTACGACCAGGGCGAAAGACCATAGTGCGGTGCTGATTGCCATGGACCGTCAGCTTAACCGTGCCGCCGGCGCTGCCTTCTGCGGGGAGGGGCACGGCCGAACCGGGGAGGGGCACGTGCGAGCCGGGGAGGGGCACGGCCGAACCCGCACCGCGCCCCCGTGGCGGCTGGTCACCCTGCCCGCGGTCGGATTCGCACGTGCCCCCTCGCGCCCCGTCGGCCGGCCTGCGGCCGGATCCGCACCGCGCTGCCGGTCACCCGTAGGCCCCGCCCTCCGGTCAGCGCGCCTGTGACCGTCCGACCAGTTCGCGCAGCACGTCCTCCATCGTGACCATGCCGGCCAGCCGGCCGTCCTCGTCCACCACCGCCGCCAAATGCGTCCGGCTGCGCCGCAGCGCGGTCAGTGCGTCGTCCAGCGGCGTGGCGGCCCGCACCCGGGCGATGGGGCGCATCGCCGAGACGGGGAACGGCACATCGCGCGGTGTGGCGTCCAGGGCGTCCTTCACATGGAGGTAGCCCAGGATGCGCTCCTCGCTGTCCATCACCGGAAAGCGCGAGAATCCGGTCTCGTACGAGAGCTGTTCCAGCTGTTCCGGCGTCGTCCCGACCTTGGCGTACATCACCCGCTCCACCGGCATCACTACATCCTGTACCGGGCGACGGCCCAGCTCAAGGGCGTGGTGCAGCCGCTCCGCGGCGCGGTCGTCGACCAGTCCGGCGTCCCCGGCGTCCTTGACCAGCCGGGCCAGTTCGTCGTCGGAGAACGTGGCGGACACCTCGTCCTTCGTCTCGACCCGCAGCAGTTTCAGCAGTGCGTTGGCGAAGGCGTTGATGGTGAAGATCACCGGGCGCAGCGCCCTGGCGAGGGCGACCAGCGGCGGTCCGAGCAGCAGCGCGGCCCGTACGGGCTCGGCCAGGGCGATGTTCTTCGGCACCATTTCGCCGAGCAGCATGTGCAGATAGGTCGCCACGGACAGCGCGATCACGAACGAGATCGGATGGATCAGTCCGTGCGGCACACCCACCGCGTCGAAGACGGGCTCCAGCAGATGCGCGATGGCCGGTTCGGCGACGATGCCCAGGACCAGCGTGCACAGTGTGATGCCCAGCTGCGCCGCCGCGAGCAGCGCCGACACGTGTTCGAGGCCCCAGATGACGCTCCGCGCCCGCCGGTTCCCCGTATCGGCCTCGGGCTCTATCTGGCTGCGGCGCACGGAGATCAGCGCGAACTCCGCGCCGACGAAGAAGGCGTTGACGACCAGGGTCATCAGTCCGATGAAGAGCTGG
Source organism: Streptomyces sp. NPDC104309 (assembly GCF_055584025.1). Classification (NCBI taxonomy): domain Bacteria; kingdom Bacillati; phylum Actinomycetota; class Actinomycetes; order Kitasatosporales; family Streptomycetaceae; genus Streptomyces; species Streptomyces sp. NPDC104309. Next base: position 116,480 of record NZ_JBVJMV010000021.1, read on the forward strand.
ACGGCGATCATCGTGCGTCCTCCGTCCGCTCGTCGTCGGGCAGCGGTGCGTGGAGCAGGGCCCGCGCGGCACGGCGGCCGGAGGCGTCCACCACATCGATCCGCCAGCCGTCCAGCTCGATCGAGTCACCCACGGCGGGGATGCGGCCGACCTCGGTGGCGACCAGCCCGGCGAGCGTCTCGTACGGTCCGTCCGGCACGCGCAGTCCGATTCTCTTGAGCTGGTCGAGTCGGGCGGCGCCGTCGGCCGACCACAGGGTCCGCCCGTCGGCGTCCTCGCCGGCCGGAGCCAGGTCCGGCGTCTCGTGCGGATCGTGCTCGTCGCGCACCTCGCCGACCACCTCCTCGACGATGTCCTCCAGGGTCACGACCCCGGCCGTGCCGCCGTACTCGTCGATGACGACGGCCATGGCGAGCTTGCCGGACAGCCGGTCCAGGAGCCGGTCCACGGTGAGGGTCTCCGGTACGAGCAGGGGCTCGCGCAGCATCTCCGAGACGCGAGTACGGGGCCGCCGCTCGGCCGGGACGGCGAGCACGTCCTTGATGTGTGCCACGCCGACGACGGTGTCGAGGCTGCCGCGGTAGACGGGGAAGCGGGACAGGCCGGTCGCGCGGGTGGCGTTCGCGACGTCCTCCGCGGTCGCCTGCACCTCCAGCGCGGTCACCTGCACCCGCGGGGTCATGACGTTCTCCGCCGTCAGCTCCGGCAGGTTGAGGGTGCGGACGAACAACTCCGCGGTGTCCGCCTCCAGCGCCCCCTCCTTCGCGGAGTGCCGGGCCAGCGCCACCAGCTCCTGGGGGCTGCGGGCCGAGGCGAGTTCCTCGGCCGGTTCCATGCCCAAACGGCGCACGATCCGGTTCGCGGTGTTGTTGAGGTGACTGATGAACGGCCGGAAGACGGCGGTGAAGGCCCGCTGCGGGGTCGCCACGGTCTTCGCCACCGCGAGCGGGGAGGAGATCGCCCAGTTCTTCGGGACGAGCTCGCCCACGACCATCAGGAACACGGTGGACATCGCGGTTCCCAGGACGAGGGCCACGGAGGACGCCACGCTCGGGGACAGGCCCACGGCCTCCACCGGACCGCGGATCAGCTTCGCGATCGACGATTCGGAGAGCATGCCGACCACCAGGTTGGTGACGGTGATGCCGAGTTGTGCGCCGGAGAGCTGGAAGGTGAGGCTGCGCACGGCCTTCATGGCGCCCGTCGCGCCGCGTTCACCCCGCTCCACGGCCCGTTCGAGCTGACCGCGCTCGACAGTCGTCAGGGAGAACTCAGCCGCGACGAAGGCGCCGCAGGCGAGCGAGAGCAGTACCGCCACGAGCAGCAGAAGCACTTCGGTCATCGGTTCACCTCCGTCCCATGATCGGGCAGGGGAAGGAGGATCGCTCGATGTCGGCGATGTCGACTACTGGGAGGCTCGCCCATGGGCGGACGCTCACACCTTTCGGAAGGATCGGTCAGGACTCCGTCCATCGTAAAGGATCGGCAAAGTCGACCACTCTTCCGGATGGTCGGCTTCAGTCCGTGAGCGGCTTCACCCAGCGCCGCCAGTGATCCTCGCGGCGGTAGCCGGCCGCGGCCCAGGTGTGGTGGGCCCGGTCGTTGGCCTCCAGGACCATGGCGTCGACCCGGCGCCCGCCCAGGGCGATGAACCGCTGTTCCGCCGCTGCCGTCAAGGCGGTGGCGATGCCTTGCCTCCGGCGGTCCGGGTGTACGGCCAGCCGGTAGGCGGAGCATCGCCAACCGTCGAAACCGGCTATGACCGTTCCCACGAGAAGACCGTCACGTTCTGCGAGGAGCAGAGCCTCAGGGCCTCTTGAGATGAGCCGGGCCATCCCGTCGTGGTCGTCGCTGATGCTCGTACCCTCCGCGGCTTCCCGCCAGAATCGCAGCACCGCGTCGATATCGGAGAGGTCGGCGCAACGGATGTGAAGATCGCTCATGGTACGAGCCAAGCAGAGCGCCGACCCGTTCGGCGAACGATTTCCGCGCAGAGGAATCGCGAGGCAGCGGACAGGACGCACTGCCCACGCTTCGGCCTGGAAGCCCCGTGGCCCTCGGATCCCAGCCTTCAGAGCTCCGTGTCGAATTCAGAGCTCCGTGTCGAACATGTCCAGCAACGCTGTGCCGTCCGTACCCTCCTCGGGTCCGGGCAACGGCAGCTCGGCCCAGATGACCTTCCCCTGGGGGGTGTAACGGGTGCCCCAGCGCTCGGTCAGTTGCGCGACGAGGAACAGACCGCGACCTCCCTCGTCCGTCGCGGCGGCATAACGCAGATGGGGTGAGGTGCTGCTGCCGTCGGCCACCTCGCAGGTCAGGCCGTGATCGTTCAGCAGCCGCATCGTGACCGGTGCGGAGCCATGGCGGATGGCGTTGGTGACCAGCTCACTGAGTACCAGCTCCATGGCGAACGAGAGCTCGGACAGACCCCAGTCGTCGAGCTTCTCGGTCACGGCGGCGCGCATCCCCGCCACAGCGGCGGGATCGAACGGTACGTCCCACTCGGCGACACAGTCGGGCGGGAGCGCCCGGGTGCGGGCGATGAGCAGCGCCACATCGTCCTTCGGCCGGCCGGGCAGGAGCTCGTCGAGCACCGCCTGGCAGGTCTCCTCCGGCGACCGGCCGGCATGGGATGCCAGAGCCCGGCGCAGCAGCTCGATGCCTTCGTCGATGTCCCGGGTACGGTCCTCGATGAGCCCGTCGGTGTACAGGACGAGCTCCGTGCCCTCCTCCAGTTCCATCTCCGCGCTCTCGAACGGCATACCGCCCAGGCCCAGGGGCGGTCCGGCCGGGAGGTCGGGAAACGTCACGCCGCCGCCGTCGGGCCGGACCAGTGCGGGCAGTGGATGCCCGGCCCGCGCCATGGCACAGTCGCGTGAGACGGGGTCGTAGATCGCGTACAGGCAGGTGGCGCCCGTCACCCCCGCGCCGACGGTCGTCTCCACCTCCTCCTGGTCGATGCGCCCGACCAGGTCGTCGAGGTGGCCGAGGATCTCGTCGGGCGGCAGGTCGAGGGTGGAGAAGTTGTGCACGGCGGTCCGCAGCCGTCCCATGGTGGCGGCCGCGTGCAGACCGTGACCGACGACGTCTCCGACGACCAGCGCCACCCTGCTGCCCGGGAGGGGGATCACATCGAACCAGTCGCCGCTCACCCCGGAGACCGCGGGAAGGTAACGATGGGCGACCTCAAGGGCGCTCTGCTCGGGCAGCTCCCTGGGGAGCAGGCTGCGCTGCAACGTCACGGCCAGGGCGTGCTCACGGGTGTAGCGACGGGCGTTGTCGATGCTGACCGACGCCCGGGCGACCAGTTCCTCGGCCAGGGACAGGTCGTCTCCGTCGAACGGCTGGGGCTTCTCCGAGCGCCAGAAGTTGACCACGCCCAGGACGACGCCCCGCGCCCGCAGCGGCACGGTGATGAGCGAATGGATGCCGTAGTCGACGATCGACCGTGTCCGCTCCGGGTCCTGGGCGAGCCAGTGGGGTGCGGCGGACAGTTCGGGCACCAGCTCCGACCGGCCGTTCCCCAGAGCCCGTGCCTGCGGCGTGGAGGGGAGGAAGTCGTTCAGCCGGCCGCGTTCGTAGAGGGGGTGGTCGTCCCGGATGCCGTGCACGGCGGCGCGGCGCATGTCCGTGGTCGTACTGGTCGGCTCGTCCCCGTGCAGGACCGGGCCGGCCAGATCGACGGTGACGAAGTCGGCGAGACGGGGGACCGCGACCCGAGCCAGTTCCTCGGCCGTACTCTCCACGTCGAGGGTCGTACCGATGCCGAGCCCGGCGTCGTACAGCAGTCTCAGCCGCTGGCGCGCGCTCTCGGCCCTGCCCGACAGCGCTCGCAGCTCCGTGGAGTCGCGCAAGGTCGCGACGGTCCCCTCGCGGGAGCCGCGACGTTCCGTGGGGCGCTGACTCACCGCGAGCAAGCGGTCTCCCGCGAGATGCACTTCGTCCGTGGCGGCTCGGCCCGAGGCGAGCAGTTCCACCGTGCTGGGATCGAGGCCGGGCAAGTCCGAGACGTGCCGTCCTTCGGCGTCGCGCGGCAGATTCAGCAGCCGTCTCGCCTCGTCGTTGGCCAGCAGAAGCCGGCCGTCGTCGCCGATGATCAGCACGCCTTCGCGCACCGCGTGCAGCACCGCGTCATGATGCTCGTACATGCGGGTGATCTCGGCGGGGTCCAGGCGGTGGGTCTGTCGCCGCAGTCGCTTGGCCACCAGCGCGTTTCCGCCCGTGGCGACGGCGAGCGCGGCCGCTCCGGTGCCGAGGATGATCGGAATCTGCCGGGCCACCACACCGGTCACGTGGTTGACCTTCAGGCCCGCGGCCACCACGGCGACGACCTTGCTCCCGCGATCGTGGACGGGGACGAGCGCCTGCACCTCGTGGCCCAACGGGCCATTGACGCTCTCGGTGTACACACGGCCGGCCAGCGCCGGTTCGATGGTGCCCACGAACGTCTTCCCGATCAGGCCCGGCTGGGGATGCGTGTAGCGGATCCCCTTCGTGTTCATCACCACGATGAAGTCGACGTCGGCGGCCTTCCGCGCGGCCTCGGTGTGCGGCTGGAGCACCTTGGAGGGATCGGGCGCCTTCAGCGCGGCCAGAATGCCGGGTGAGTGCGCGAACGTCTCCGCGACGGCGATCGAACGATTTCTCGCCTCCGCGTTGTTGTCGTGCTGGGACTGGAGTACGAGAGCCAGCACCGCGGCCGCCACGAGGAGCACGACCACGACCACCTGGAGGGCGAAGACCTGCGCTGCGAGGCTCCAGGGGCGCCTGTCCATGAGTGACCGAACCGGTGTGATCCGGAATCGGCCGAAACGGGTGGCCACACTGACCTTTGTAGCACCGCACGGCCGTTGTAGCAGCGCACGGCCGTCGGCGCGTGAGGCGAGCACGGCGCAGGGCCTCCGGGCGGTAGCGCGCGGCTGCCGCGAGAGGTCCTCTCGGAGCGTCCCGAAACAGGGCCGTCGTCATTGCTCCGGGCGGCGCCCGCGCGGGCGTGCAGTCATGGGCGAGCGGGGATGTTCGAGGGCGGCCGGGGCGTCGGCTTCCCGGCGAGGGGGCGTCGCGTGAGGATCGAGTCCACTGACGTTTGATTCCCTCATCGGCCGCACGCGTGACCCGGCGACCGGAGTACGGCGACCGGTGTAGGGGGCACCAGGCGACCGGTGTATGGGGCACCATGGTGCTCCCCTTGCCGGTGCTAGCGAACCGGCGCTAGCGTGTTGTTGTGCCCAAGACTCAGCTGAACGTGAGAGTGGACGAGGCGACCGCCGAGGCCGCGCGACAGCGCGCGCTGCAGAGGGGGATGAGCGTGAACCGTTACATAGAGGAGCTCGTGAAGCAGGACGCGGGCGAGGTCGGACACACCTTTGTCGAGGCCGCGGCCGACTTCATGAAGCAGTACGAGTCGGTCTTCGCCGAGGAGTTCGGCCCGGAGCGCAAAGGCACGCGTTGAACCTCCAGATCGACCTTTCCTGGCTGCTCATGGTGGCCGAGCACAAGACCCCCGGCGATCCGCAGGTCGTCGACTGGGGGGCGCTCGTTGCCGCGGTGGCCCGCCATGAGGCCGAGATCTTCGGCAGCCCCGTCTACAGCGACCCACACTCCAGGGCCGCCGCCCTGCTGCAGCTGCTGCTCCATGTCCCCGCGCTCGAACACTCCAACGCGATGTTCTCCTCCGCTGTCGCGTACGGCTATCTCGTCGCCTCCGGGCTGAAGGTGATCACCTCGCCCGAGCAGGTGCGCGATCTGGCCCGGCTGGTGAAGGAGGGCAAGGCGGACGTCCGGGCCATCGCCGACGAACTGCGCCAGTGGTGCCTGTGACGGCTCTGTACGCCGTGGTGGCCGGTTGGCGCCGGTGGTGCCTGTGACGGCTCGGGTATGCCGTGGTGGCCGGACGCGTCAGTCCACCACGGTCGGCCGCCGCGCCACGCCCAGCACACAGGCGGACGTGGGCAGCCGGATTCCCCAGTCCGGCATCCTGACCCGCCGGTAGGCCTCGACCACGAATCCAGCCCTCTCGATGGCGGCCAGGGTGTCGCGCGCCGTGTGACACCCGCCGGTCACCAGCGGCCACACCGTGTGGTCCAGTGCACGCTGGACGGCTGCCATGGCCCGGTCGTCGGCCCGCACATGCTCGAAGAAGCGCAGCTCACCGCCCGGCCGCAACACCCGAACGATCTCTGCGAGCGAACGCTCCACACTCCGTACGGTGCACAGCACCAGTGAGGTGACCGCCCCGTCGAACGCCTCGCTCTTCACCGGCAGGGCCTCCGCCGTGCCCGGCACCACATCCACCGGAATTCCGGCGCGCAGTGCCGACCGCACCGCCAACTGCCGCAGGACGCGCTCGGGTTCGACGGCCACCACCTCCGACACCGCGGGCGGGTAGTGCGCGAAGTTCAGGCCGTTTCCCGCACCAATTTCGACGACCCGGCCGGACAGGCCGGCCAACAGCTCCGAGCGCACCGCGGCCAGCCCCGCCCCTGTCTCCGCGGCCACGCTCATCCGGGCGTAGAACCGGGCGAAGACGGGGTGGTGCACCGTGTCCGGGATCTTCGTGTCGCGCAGACGCATGACCGACCTCCTCCACACGGCGCCCGGCTGCACGGCGCTCGACCAGAAAGGTACGACTACTTCGATTCTCCTCCGTCCCGCGCGTCTCAGCCGCTCATCCGGCGGGCCGGTTTCCTCCCAGCTCCGCCGTCAGCCAACTCCTCGCCCGGTAACGGAAGTCGGCGGGCTCCAGCGCGCCCGCACCGGCCGGCACCGCACCCAGCAGCGGGGCGTCCGCCACCACCGGGAGATCCTCCAGATTGCACCGTGCCGCCAGGTCGGGCTCGGCGGGCATACTGCCCACCACCACACCGAGGCACTCCAGCCCCCGCGCCCGCAGGGCCTCCGCGGTCAGCGCGGTGGTATTGAGCGTGCCCAGTCCGGCCGGCGTCACCACCACGACCGGTGCGGCCAGCAGCCGGGCCGCGTCGGCAAGGGTCGCGCCCTCCTCGTCGAACCGTACGAGCAGTCCGCCCGCGCCCTCGATCAGCACCAGATCATGTTCGGTCGCCAGCTTCCCGGCCGCCTCGGCGATCTCGTACGGCCGTACCGGTGGGAGTCCGGCCCTGCGGGCGGCCGTGGCAGGGGCCAACGGATCGGGGAACCGGGCCAGTTCGACCGCGGTCACATGGCCGCCCGATAGCCGTACCACCTCGGCCGCGTCCCCCGGCTCGCCGGGCGCCAGCCCCGTCTGCGCGGGCTTGAGCACCGCGACGGCGCGATCCCGGTGCGCCGCCGCCACGGCCGCGGTCACGATCGTCTTGCCGATCTCCGTGCCCGTACCCGTCACTACCAGAACCGTCATCTCAGCCCTCCCGCGCAGCCGCGCACACGGCGCGGCAGATGCGCGCCACGTCGTCATCACCGGTCACATAGGGCGGCATGGTGTAGATGAGATCGCGGAACGGTCGCAGCCACACGCCCTCCCGCACCGCGGCCCGGGTGGCGCTCTCCATGTCCACCTCATGATCGAGCTGTACGACACCGATCGCGCCCAGCACCCGCACGTCCCGGACCCCGGGCAGCGCCGCCGCCGGGGCGAGACCGTCCCGCAGCCCCGCACCGATCCGCCGGACCTCCCGCTCCCAGTCCTGGCCGAGCAGCAGGTCGATGGAGGCACACGCCACCGAGGCGGCGAGCGGGTTGGCCATGAACGTCGGTCCATGGGCCAGCACCGGCACCTCGCCGCTGGAGATTCCCTCCGCGACCCGCGAGGTGCACAGCGTCGCCGCCATCGTGAGATAGCCGCCGGTCAGCGCCTTGCCCACGCACATGACATCGGGCGAGATCCCCGCGTGACCGGCGGCGAACAGCTTCCCCGTACGGCCGAAACCCGTGGCGATCTCGTCGAGGACCAGCAGCACGTCATGCGCGTCGCACGCCTCGCGCAGCACGCGCAGATAGGCGGGGGAGTGGAACCGCATCCCGCCCGCGCCCTGCACCACCGGCTCCACGATCACCGCGGCCAGCCGGTCGGCGTGCTCCGCGATCAGCTCCCGCAGATGGCGCACGTACGCGGGATCCGGCTCCGTGTCGTAACCGGCCGGCGGCTCGTCCGCGAAGATCTGCCGCGGCAGCACGCCCGACCAGAGCCCGTGCATGCCGCCCTCGGGGTCGCACACCGACATCGGCTGCCAGGTGTCCCCGTGATAGCCGCCGCGCCACGTCAGCAGCCGTTGTTTCTCGGGCCGCCCGGCCGATCGCCAGTACTGCAGACACATCTTCACCGCGACCTCGACCGACACCGAGCCGGAGTCGGCCAGGAAGACATGCCGCAGCGGCTCCGGGGTGATCTCGACCAGCCGGGTGGCCAGCCGTACGGCGGGCTCATGGGTGAGCCCGCCGAACATCACATGACTCATCCGGTCCAGCTGACCGCGCGCCGCCTCATTGAGCACCGGGTGGTTGTAGCCGTGTACCGCGGACCACCAGGACGACATGCCGTCGACCAATTCGTCCTGCCCGTGGGCCGGTTCGGCGAGCCGGAGCCGGACCCCGGAGGCTGACTCCACGACCAGCGGCTCCTGACGCCCCGGCATCGGACCGTACGGATGCCAGACATGAGCCCGGTCCAGGGACCGCAGCTCGGCCGGGGAGAGGAGCTCAGGCATTGGGGGCGAGCTCCGTTCCCGCACCGCGCCGGCGGACGGCCACCAGATCCGTGCGCGCCGCCGGAACCTCACCGGTCTCGGCTACAGCCTCCTCCGGCCCGTCGCCACAGGGAGCGCACCCGCCGTCGGGCGCACCACAGCCCCCACCCGGCTGCGCGCGGTGCGCGGGCAGGGTCGTCGTCCCCGCTCCCTCCACCTCGAAACCGGCGTCCGCGATCATGTCCAGATCCGCCTGCCCCGCCTGGCCCTCACTGGTGAGGTAGTCACCCAGGAAGATGGAGTTGACCAGGTGCAGGGCGAGCGGCTGCATCGAACGCAGATGCACCTCGCGCCCGCCCGCGAGCCGTACCTCCACATCCGGACAGACGAACCGGACCATCGCCAGAATGCGCAGACACCGCTGAGGGGTGAGATTCCACTCCTTGGCCAGCGGGGTTCCCTCGAACGGGATCAGGAAGTTCACCGGCACCGAGTCCGGGTCCAGCTCGCGCAGCGAGAAGACGACATCGACCAGATCGGCGTCGCTCTCACCCATCCCGGCGATCAGCCCGGAGCACGCCGAGAGCCCGGCGGCCTGCGCCTGCTGCACGGTCTCCACCCGGTCCGCGTAGGTGTGGGTGGTGGTGATGTCGCCGTACGTGCCCTCGGACGTGTTGAGGTTGTGGTTGTACGCGTCCGCGCCCGCCGAACGCAACCGCTCGGCCTGTCCGTCGGAGAGCAGACCGAGGCAGGCACACACCTCGACGCCCTCGTGCCGATCCTTGATCGTCTCGATGGTCTCCGAAACCCGGTCGACATCACGGTCCGTCGGACCACGACCGCTCGCCACCAGACACACCCGCTTGGCGCCACCCGCCACGCCGGCCGCGGCGGCCTTCGAGGCTTCGTCCGGTTTCAGCCAGGTGTACTTGAGGATCTCTGCCTTCGAGCCCAGCCGCTGCGAGCAGTACGAGCAGTCCTCGGGACAGAGCCCGGACTTGAGATTGACCAGATAGTTCAGTTTCACCCGCCGCCCGAACCACTGGCGGCGCACCTTTCCGGCCGCGGCCACCACTTCGAGCAGATCGTCGTCCGAGGTCGCCAGCACGGCGAGAGCTTCTTCACGGGTCGGCAGCTCGCGCCGCAGCCCCTTGTCCACCAGCGTGTTCAGGAGGTCCATGGTGTTGATCCTGGCCTACGGCACGGCCCACGGCCAAGGAGGAACCGGACAACAGAGCGCGTCGCGGGTGTGTGTATTGCCACACCATGACCGGCTGCGCCCCCGGTTAGCCTCTGTGAGCTGCCTACAAAAGGGACCGCTCATGCCCTTCGACCCGTTCGACTGGATCGACGACGAGGCGCGCCGCCGCGCGGACGCCGGACTCGTCCGTACGCTCCGCCCCCGGCCCGCCGAACCGGAGCTCCTGGATCTCGCGAGCAACGACTATCTGGGGCTGACCCGGCACCCAGAGGTCACCGCCGCCGCAGCCGAGGCCGCGCGCCGGTGGGGTGCGGGCGCGACCGGATCACGGCTCGTCACCGGCTCCACCGCGCTGCATGCCGAACTCGAAGACCGACTGGCCGATTTCTGTGGCTTCGAGGCGGCGCTGGTGCTGTCATCGGGCTACGCGGCCAATCTCGCCGCCCTCACCGCGCTCACCGGCCGTGGCTCGCTGATCGTCTCCGACGCCGGCAACCACGCCTCGATCGTGGACGGTTGCCGACTCTCCCGGGCCGAAACCGCCGTCGTGCCGCACGCCGATCCCGATGCCGTGCGCAAGGCACTGCGGGCGCACGAGGGGCGCGCGCTGGCGGTCACCGACTCGGTCTTCTCGGTCGACGGCGACGCCGCGCCACTGCCCGAACTGGCCGACGCCTGCCGGGCGGAGGGTGCCGCACTGCTCGTCGACGACGCGCACGGCCTCGGTGTGCTGGGGGAGGGCGGCCGGGGTGCGCTCGCCGCCGCCGGTCTCGCCGGCGGCGAGGGAATCGTCTGCACGCTCACGCTCTCCAAGTCCCTGGGCAGCCAGGGCGGAGCGATCCTCGGCCCGGCCGAGGTCATCGAACACCTGGTCAACACGGCCCGTACGTTCATCTTCGACACAGGCCTGGCGCCGGCCGCCGTGGGCGCCGCCCTGGGCAGCCTGCGGCTGCTCGGCCGCGAGCCGGAGCGCGCCGCCAGGGCCCGGACGGTGGCCACCGCGCTGTACGAGCGGCTGACGGCGGCCGGACTGACCGCCGCACGCCCCGACGCGGCCGTGGTCTCGGTGCGGGCACCCTCGGCGGAGGCGGCGGTGCGCTGGGCGGCCGACTGCCGCACCGCGGGCATCGCGGTGGGTTGCTTCCGCCCTCCGTCGGTGCCGGACGGCGTCTCCCGGCTGCGGCTGACGGCGCGAGCGGACCTGACCGAGGAACAGATCGTCATGGCTGTGGCGATCGTGCGGCGAACCGCCCCCGTCGACTGACCCTTCCGGTCGATCGACCGCTCCGGCCGACCGACCTCCTCCGCGGGTGGTCCTGCCTGCCGGCCGCATGCAGGGGGCGGACTCCCTCCCCGGATCACTCCCTGCCTGGATCGCCCCCGTCGGCGGGCCGATCCCGCAGGCGGACCATCTCCGCGAGTGGTCCGTCAGCCGCCCGCACCCCGGTGCAGGCCGGAGACGAAAGTGGTCCAGGCCGCCGCGGAGAACCGCAGTGGTGGCCTGGACACGTCCTTGGAGTCCCGCACGGCCAGCCGCCCGTCACCGAACGGCGCGGCCTCCACGCAGTTGTTCATACCCGTGCTGCGGCTGCTGCGCCGCCACCGTAACTCGTGCTGTGCGAGGCAATCCGACATGACGCCCCTCTCGGGCAGACCGGGGTCACTGACCGTCGCGGTCGATCGCGGCGATGAGGTCCAACGAGTGCTGCGGCGACAGCGCGTGTGCCTGCATGGTGCGGAAGGCCGAGCTGTACGCCTCAAGGTCTTCTTTCCGCTCCAGGTAGAGGCTACTCGTCAAATGGTCGAGAACTACCACGTCCAGATCAGAAGTGTTCGGAAATGAGAAGATAACGAAAGGCCCGGTGAGGCCGGCGTAGCCGCCGACGGAGAAGGGTAGTAACTGGAGTTCCACATGAGGAAGTTGAGCCACCCGGGTCAGATGGCGCAGCTGGTTCCTCATCACCAGGCGCCCGCCGACATCGCGCCGCAGCACCGCCTCGTCGAGCACCGCGCTCAGTCGCAGCGGCGGATCGGTCCGCAGCACCCCCTGCCGGGCGAGCCGCACCTCCACCAGGGAGTCCAACTGGCCGGCGGGTAACCCGTCCAGCGACGCCCGGGTCACCGCGCGTGCGTAGTCCGCCGTCTGCAGAAGTCCCGGCACCACCGAGGTCTCCAGGGTCCGCGCGGTCCGCGCCTGCGACTCCAGACTGATGAAGTCGCGGTACTGCGGCGGAATCAGACCGCGATAGGCATGCCACCATCCGGTGCCGCCACCGCCCGCCGAGCCCGCCAGCGTCTCCAGGAGCGTTCGGAGCCGGGTGTCGTCCACGCCGTACGCGTCCATCAGCCCGGCCACGTCGGCCGGCCGCACCCCACTGACACCGGTCTCGATCCGGCTCACCTTGGACTGGTGCCAGCCGAGCATCCGCGCGGCGTCCCGACTGGTCAGTCCCGACGCTTGGCGCAGACTCCGGAGCTCCTCCCCGAGCTTGCGGCGTCGTACCGCAGGGCCGTACTGCATGCGCGGCCTCCCTCCCTCTCGTGCCGAGCGGACAGTGTGGCGCCCGCCTACGGTTTTGCGTGGCAGGGTTCACCGCATTGAGCGACAGATATATGCATATCTTGGTGGATCGCCGTCGCAGGGGGCAGCATCGATGGCAACCTGGCGCGAAGCACAACCGGGGCCGATCCCGCGTCGGTCCGGGTGGGAAAGGGACGGCTCGCCATGGCAGACCATCAAGAAGCAAGCGTCACTCTGCCGAGCGATCCGGCCTCGGTTTCGGCGGCCCGGAGGCATGTGGCCCGGGTGCTCACCGAATGGGGCCTGACCGCCAACACCGAGTTCTCCGACAGCATCCGCCTCATCGTCTCCGAGCTCGCGACCAACGCCGTTCAGCACACCTTCGGGCAGTCGCCCACCTTCACCGTGGACCTGAGACTGGAGCGGGAGGAACAGCTGCATCTGGGGGTGACGGACAGTCACCCGCGCTGGCCCCGCCGGCTGCCCGCCGCCGTTCAGCAGGACAACGGGCGCGGCATGGTGATCATCCGGTGTCTGGCCAAGGAGTGCGGCGGCCGACTCACCGTCACCCCCACCGCCGACGGCGGCAAGACGGTCTGGATCGCGGTTCCCTGGGGCATTCCCGAGCAGAGCTGACCGGCCGTCGATCCGCCCGCTCCCCGTCCGGTGCTCGCTCGCGGTCGCCCCGTCGGCTTAGCCCGTCCGAACCCGTCGCGCAACCGTGCCCGGAGCGTCGCCGAGACGACACTCGCCCGCTCGCGCCGGTGCACCACCCGAGTTCGTGCTCCGGAACGGGACGGGCGCTGGCCGCCGTACGCCCAGCGGCGTCCGGTCCACCGACGCCACATCAAGGCGGGCGTGACGGAAGGCGCAGCCCGTCGGGTTGGGTGACCGGTCCCACAGCACCGATGACGAGCCGATCAGCGGCACGGGACGGTGTACCTCCGGAGGATCAAGGCCGGAGGGCGGCCTTGATTCGCCGGACGGGAATCACCGGACGGGAATCAGCCGACCCGCCCGTAGTAGACGCTCTTCGTCCAGATCTTCTCCAGCCGGACCACCGCGCCGGTCCTCGGCGAGTGCCAGATCTTGCCGTGGCCGGCGTAGATCCCCACGTGGTAGACGCTGCGGCCGTAATGGAAGAAGACCAGATCGCCGCGTTGCCTGTGCGAGGCCGAGACATGGCGGGTCTTGTTGTACTGCTGCTGGGCGGTGCGGGGGAGCTTCTTGCCCGCCTTCTTGAACGAATAGACCGTCAGCCCCGAACAGTCGAAGCGGTTGGGGCCGGTGGCCCCCCACCGGTACGGCGATCCCTTCTTCGACGCGGCGATGTTCAGCGCCTTCATCGAGGGAGTCGCCGCCTGGGCCTCCGGCGCGGCGCCCGGGGCGAGCATGGTGCCGCCGACGGCGGCCAGAGTCAGAACGGAGGCCGTACCGGCCCGGACGAGCAGAGACGGGACATGAACCTGCGCAGTCATGCGCAACCCTTCGTCAGCCGCCTGTGAAGGATGACCTGTCGGGTTCGGGCTGGCGAAGTTGCCCGGCCGCGCTCGGCGGCTTCACCCCGAGGGTCGACCGTTGATCCGGTCGACCCGTTGTGCTCGGGTCCTCCACTCCTGCCGATCCACTTCTGTCGACCAGGCATCCGGACGGCGGCAGGACTCGGCGTCCGCCCGGACCGCCCCGTCGCGGTGGCGGGGGCTTGTCGTCCCAGGGATCTTGACTCACCGACTGCCGGATTTCCGAGGGGAAACAGCGATTTGTGAGGCTCCTCACGACTGACCCGTTCGGGTGGAGGTGACGAATTCGAGGGCGGGGTCGCTCACCGGAACCGGTCCCGTACCAGCACCGGAATCATTGATTCCGGTCACTGGTCATCAGAAAAGCGCAAATTGAGATATCCCTCACGAGGGGGACTTCCTACGCCGAACGAGCGAGGAATTTCGATGCGCCCACCGGGCGTGTCGAGTACGGGAGTTGGCCGAATCCCGGCTGCTGGCAGGGTCGGGGGAGTTGACCGGACCGTGCCGGCGGCGGTGACGGTGGCGGCTGATCAACTCGGCGGAGCAGGCGGTACGGTGACCCGTCCGGCCCGCCGCTCCCCGTCCAGTACGCGCAGGGCCCGCGCCAGGGTTCCCGCGTGGATCTGCGCCTCGCCGCGTTCATGCATCAACGCGAGGGCGTCTCGCAGCGCGCCCGCCCGGGACGCCAGCGCCTGTGCGGCGCGCAGCGCGCCGTAGGTGTCGCTGCCGCGGGCGGGGTTGATCCGGCCCAGTTGGTCGAGGACTTCGAGGTAGCGGTCGATGAACTCCCCCTCGGCGCGGGTCAGTGCGGGCAGTTGCGGCAAGTGTGGCGGCTGCACCGGGCGTTCACCTCGGGCCGTGCGGGGGGAGCGATGACTTCCGGTTCTCCGTGAGGTGGTCCACCAGGCCGTACTCCTTTGCGCCCGGCGCGTCGAGAATCAGGTCGCGTTCGATGTCGGTGGCGATCTGTTCGGCGCTGCGGCCGGTATGGCGGGCCAGCAGTGTGATGAGCATCTCGCGGACCCGTTCCAGCTCCCGGGCCTCGATCTCCAGGTCGGAGGGCTGACCCTGTACCGGCTCGCCGAGTGCGGGCTGCTGTACGACGACCCGGGCTCCCGGCAGCGCGTGCCGCCGGCCGGGAGCGCCCGCGGCGAGCAGGACCGAGGCGCAGGAGCCGGCCTGCCCGAGGCAGAAGGTCTCCACGTCGCAGGTGAGGTACTCCATCGTGTCGTAGATCGCGGACATGGCTCCGAACGAGCCCCCGGGGGAGTTGATGTAGAGGGAGACGGGTCGGTCCGGAGCGTCATGTTCCAGATACATGAACTGGGCGATCAGGTCATTGGCCGCAGTGTCGTCGACGGGGGTGCCCAGGAACACGATCCGCTCGGCGAGCAGCTTGGAGTACGGGTCGAGGGTGCGGGATCCGTTGGTCGTGCGCTCGGTGAACTCGGGCAGTACGTAGCGGGCGCTGGGACGGAACAGCATGGGCGATGCCTCTCCTCCGGGTCTGTACGCAGTCCGCTTGTCCGGCTCTGTGCGGGGTCTGCGCGAGCTTCAGTGAAAAATGTACAGGACGTACAGAAGGTTATGATGGGGAGCATGGCCTACGAGATTCCGGTGACGCAAGCCCGAGCTGAGCTCGCCGAACTGATCAACCGCGTCGTCTACGGCGGTGAGCGAGTGGTCGTGACGCGGCACGGCAAGCCGCTCGTGGCGCTCGTCTCGGCCGCTGACCTGGAGCGACTGGAAAGCGATGAGGCGGCCGCAGAGGAGCAGGTGATCAGCTCCGTCTCCTCGATCGGCTCCTCGGTGTCCGCTCCCGGCGAACGGCGGCGCTTCGGTATTGCGGCGGAGCACCAGGAGCCTCACGAGCCGGGCCGCTGAGCACCGACTGACAGTCCGTGGCGCGGAGACGCCGTGCGCCTTCGTCGGACGCGACAGGGGTGCACGGCGCGCTTGATCGGGGGTCGGCCTGCCAGGACCTGCCGCTGGGCGCGCATGGTGCGGGTGCGGCCGGAGGCTGGGCCTGCCGTCGGCCTCCGATGGGCACCGCGGACAGTGCGAGCGCTGCCCACAAGGTCAGGGCAGACATGCGATGCCCGCGCCGCCGCCGAAGAAGGTGGCCGGACGTAGGCGCGATCCCCCACGCCAGGTGGCGTCAGCCGCCCGGCCGCCCCGACCGGACCGGGCGGCAGCTCGGGCGCGTCGGCGGCGCCGGAGAACGGGTTTCCGAGCGGCACCGCCAGCGGGGGGCCGAGGCCGCCCCCGACCGGACCGACCAGTGCGGCGAGCCTCGCTGGTGGCCCGCTGACGCCCGGCACGATGAGTCCGCACCTTCCGGATTCGGCCCATCGGTCGCGGTGATCACGCCGAGCCAGGTGTCGGTGGGCGCTGCCGCGCCGATCCCGATCAGGGCACCCGCGCCGATGAGCGTCAGTACCGCCCACCCCGCGGCGGCGTCGTCACGGCGGATGCCTGGAGGCCACCGGTGGTCGCAGGACGGCAGGAGGTTCGCGCCGAAGGCCGCTGCCCCGCCGATCCCGCGCAGACGCCGCCACCGCACCCGTGACCCGCGCCCCGGCCCCGTCGAAAGCCTGGGCTGTGACCGCCTGGCGCGGCGAGCGCGCCACCGCTTGGCTTCCTGCGGAGACGAAGTCGACAGCGCGGTGCGCGCGGTCAGCTCACCAGCGCGGCCAGCTCTCCGTGGTCCTCACCTCGCTCACCTCCGGGGAAGGCGTGGGGCCCGTCGCGGACTGGGTGCGGGGCGGCTCGCCGCCTGGACCGCATGAGCGTCCGGGCCGTCGCCCGGATCGGCGCGGCCAACGACAGCCGGGGCGTCACCTCGCTCCCCGTGCTGGAGAGCGACGGACCGCTCGCCCTGCGCCGGACCAGGGCCCCGCGCGGTGCCTGCGCCCAGGTCGCCGTCGTCGGTGCCATGCGCGCGCCGCTCGGCGGCGACCGGCTCGCCATCGAGGCTCGGGTGAGGGAAGACGCATGGCTCACCACCGACTCGGCGGCGGCGAGCATCGCGCTGCCGGGGACGGGCAAGGGAGCCGAACCCGCCACTTACGACATCGAGTTGAGTGTGGGGGAGCGGGGCCTGCTCCACTGGCTGCCGGAGCAGCTCGTCGCGGCGCACGGCAGCGTCCTGCGCATGACCACGCAGGTCGAACTCGGCCCCACCGCACGGCTGGTGCTGCGCGACGAGCAGATCCTCGGCCGCCACGGCGAGAGCAGCGGCACCCTCGCCAGCCGTCTCACCGTGTACCGCGGCGGCCGTCCGCTGATCGACCAGCAGACGGCGTACGGACCGGGCGCGCCCGGTGGCTGGGACGGTCCGGCCGTCCCGGGCGGCCATCGTGCTGTGGTCAACTCCTCCTCCTCGAAACGTCGTTCGACGGAAAATGCCCCGAAGTGTGCCTGCTGGGACCGACCGCCGTCCTCACCCCGCTCGCCGGACCGGCCGTGCTGGTGACGGCCCTCGCTCCTGACGCCCGCCTGCTGCGCGGCACCCTGGACAGCGCGATGAACGACGTACTCGGAGCCTCAACGGGGTGAACACCGCTCAGCGGGACACCGGTGTCCGGTTATCGATTCGGTAAAGAAGTGTGTGTACGGCCTGTTCTCAGGAACCTCACAGACGACAGGATCCGCGGGAGGTCCTGAATGAAACGCGCTGCCACCGGCGGCGCTTCAGATATGGGGGAGGTTCCACTTGAGACGCACAGCAGTGCTCGGCTCGGCCGGCGCTCTGATCGCGGGCACGCTCATAGCGGGCGCGGTAACCGCACCGGCGGCCACGGCCGAAGGCCGTCATCACCACGGTTCCGAGGCGCGTGGCGTAGAGATCGCCACGACGCGGGCGGCCAGGTCCGGCATCGACTGGAAGGACTGTCCGGCCGACTGGGCCATAGCCAAGCCGATCCAGTGCGGCTGGGTGACCGTGCCGCTCGACTACGCCAGGCCCGACGGCAAGCAGATCAAGCTCGCCGTCGACCGGCACGTCAGCACCGGCACGAAGGACGAGCGACAGGGCGCCCTGCTCTACAACCCGGGCGGCCCCGGCGGTTCGGGGATGCGCTTCCCCACCCGGATCACGAACAAGAACCCGCTCTGGGCGAACACGGCGAAGGCGTACGACTTCGTCGGCTTCGACCCCCGCGGCGTCGGCCACTCCGCGCCGATCTCCTGCGTCGACCCCCAGGAGTTCGTCAAGGCCCCCAAGGCCGACCCGGTGCCCGACTCCGAGGCCGACAAGCGCGCCCAGCGCAAGCTCGCCGCCGAATACGCGGACGGCTGCGCCGAGCGCAGCGGCGACATGCTGCCGCACATGACCACGCCGAACACCGCCCGCGACCTGGATGTCATCCGCGCCGCCCTCGGTGAGAAGCAGCTCAACTACCTGGGCGTCTCCTACGGCACCTACCTGGGCGCGGTCTACGGCACGCTCTTCCCGACCCACGTCCGCCGCATGGTGGTCGACAGTGTCGTGAACCCGGCCAAGGACAACATCTGGTACCAGGCCAACCTGAACCAGGACATCGCTTTCCAGGGACGCTGGGACGACTGGAAGGCATGGGTCGCCAAGAACGACTCCGTCTTCCACATCGGCGACACCCCCGCGAAGGTCGAGCAGGCGTGGCTGAAGCTGCGCGCCGCCGCGAAGAAGAACCCGATCGGCGGCGTCGTCGGCCCTGCCGAGCTCATCGGCTTCTTCCAGAGCGCGCCGTACTACGACTCCTCCTGGGCGCCCGTCGCTCGGACCTGGAGCGACTACCTGGGCGGCGACACCCAGGCTCTGGTCGACGCGGCGGGCCCGGACATGTCCGACACCGCCGGGAACATCTCCTCGGAGAACGGCAACGCCGTGTACACCGCGGTCGAGTGCGCGGACGCCAAGTGGCCCACCAACTGGCAGACGTGGGACCGCGACAACACCCGGCTGCACAAGGACTACCCGTTCATGACCTGGGCCAACGCCTGGATGAACCTGCCCTGTGCGACCTGGTCGGCGAAGCAGCAGACCCCGCTGAACGTGAAGACCGGCAAGGGCCTGCCGCCGGTGCTGATCGTGCAGTCCACGGGTGACGCCGCCACCCCGTACGAAGGCGCCGTCGAACTGCACAAGCGCTTCAAGGGCTCGCGCCTCATCACGGAGCGGGATGCCGGTTCGCACGGCGTCACCGGTCTGGTCAACCCCTGCATCAACGAGCGGGTGGACACCTACCTGCTCACGGGCAGGACCGACCGCAGTGACGTGACGTGCGCCCCGCACGCCACACCGAAGCCGTAACGGTCACAGCCGACGGACACGGGCGGCCGGTGGTCTCGGACCTCCGGCCGCCCGTTCCCGTGCACGGGCTCCGTCTCATGCCTTCCGGTCGTACGTCTCTAGCCAGGCATCCTCCGCCGCGTAGTCGAAGAGCTTCTCCCCGTACGCCCGCAGCATGACGGGATAGGCCTTCGTCCAGTCCCTTCCTTCCAGCTGTGCGGAGATCCACTCGACCGTCGCCGGAACCGACTGCGCATAGTCCGTCACCGGCCGGTAGCCGAGCTCCTGCTCCGCCGCCGTCATGTCGTACACGATGGGATGGGCAGCGCTCCACGGCGTCGAGCCGACGCCGTCCTCACCGGGCGCGCCCGTCATCAGCACGGTCTCGGTCCTCCGGCCGAACACCGCGTCCACGGCCTCGCCGATCTCCATGACCGTCGGTGCCTGCGGGTCCCCGGCGTTGAGCACCCGCGAACCCGGCCGGCCGGCGGCGAGCCGGATCAGCTCGGCCAGATTGGAGACATGGACCGGGTGAAACCGGGATGTCCCGCCGTACGAGAGCACCCGCCGCTCGCGGCCGTCCAGAAGCCGCTTCACGAAATACAGCTCGCGCGGCGACCGGCAGTGCACCCCGTGAATCGCACCGGCCCGCAACAGCGTCACCGGCAGCGCGTCGCCCGCCGCCAGCAGATCCCGCTCCAGTTGTATCTTCCGGGTCCCGTACGTGGCGTCGCCGGCCGCCACGGTGCGCTGGGTCTCCGGGATCGGCACGGGATACCGCGGAGCCCCGTCGGGTTCGCTCTGGGTGTCGAAGCCGCGGCCTCGATCGTCCTCGTACACCGCACCGCTGGAGATGACCACCGCCGAACCGATCCGGTCCGCGAGGCCGGTCAACTGGCGGGCGTGGCCCTCGCCGTAGGCCACCATGTCGACCAGTACGTCACAGCCCTCGCCCAGTGCCGCCGCGAGCGCCCCGTCCTCGTCCCGGTCGAGAGCCGTCGCGCGCACCGAACCATCCCACAGGGCGTCCCGCCCGCCGCTCCGCGAAGCGGCCGTCACCTCCCAGCCGTCCTCGACGAGCGCCTGCACGGCGGCCCGCCCGATCTGTCCCGTCGCTCCCAGAACCCATGCGTGTCCCTTGCTCATGAGGAGCACGCTAGGACGAGGCCGGAACCCGGACCAGCGGAGTTCACCCAGCGCGGATTCGCCGTCAGCGTCGCGGCTTCGGGAACTTCTTCGGCTTGGCGCCCTGCTCGCTCTGTGCGGCCTTCACCTTGACCGCGTACTCGTCGACGTACTCCTGCCCGGAGAGGCCGAGGATCGCATACATGATCTCGTCGGTGACGGCCCGGATCGCCGCCTTCTGGTTCTCCAGACCGGCGTAGCGCGAGAAGTCCAACGGTTCGCCGAAGCGGATGGTGACCCGTCTGATGCGCGGGACGACCTGTCCCGGCGGCTGGATCTCGAACGTACCGACCATCGCGCACGGCACCACCGGCACCTGCGCTGTGATCGCCATCACGGCCACGCCGACCTTGCCCTTGTAGAGCCGTCCGTCGTGCGAACGGGTGCCCTCCGGATAGATCCCCAGCAACTCGCCCCTGTCCAGCACCCCGAGCCCTTCACGGATCGCGGCCTTCCCCGCGTCCTTGCCGGACCGGTCCACCGGAATCTGCCCGATGCTGCGGAA
Organism: Streptomyces sp. NPDC104309; assembly: GCF_055584025.1. Lineage (NCBI taxonomy): Bacteria > Bacillati > Actinomycetota > Actinomycetes > Kitasatosporales > Streptomycetaceae > Streptomyces > Streptomyces sp. NPDC104309. The sequence continues at coordinate 137,329 of NZ_JBVJMV010000021.1, forward strand.
GAAGGCGGCGGTCAGCCGCCCCTTCACCCCCGGTCCGGTGAAGTACTCGGCCTTGGCGAGAAACGTGATGCGCCGTTTCAGGATCGCGGGCATCAGGAAATGGTCGGAGAACGACAGATGGTTACCGGCCACGATGGCCGCGCCGTGCTCCGGGATGTGTTCCAGGCCCTCGATCCTGGGTCGGAAGAACAGCCGTAGCAGCGGCCCGATGATGACGTATTTGAGCACGTAATAGAACACGGGACGGCTCCTAGCTCTGCGGAATCGGCTCCACGGCTGTGCTCTGCCGTGCCGGTGCACATCTACAGGGGACGACAGCCTATGTGCGGGTGTCGTCCCCTGTAACCGACCTCGGCCGGGGCGGCGCCGCCCCGGGACCGACGCTGCTGACAAGGCGCCAGGGGAGGAACGCCGGTCGAGGGGTCGGTCGATGGTCGGACGAGTGGGTCCGGCCAAGGGCCGTCCCACAAATGACCTCTGGATGTGCCGGGCATTCCGGTGAACGGGCCCGCCCAAGAGGGGCTCCGGCACCGTGACCACTGCTGTCGTATCAAGATCGTCCCACCCCGGAGCTCAGATCCACGGCGACCGCTTCCTGCCGGAATTCCGCTGGGCGGTCTCGTCATCGGCCGGTACCGTGCGAGGCGGGATCAAGGGAGGTGGGCTGGTGCGCCCGGTGCTGTTGGTGGATGTGGACGGACCGCTGAATCCCTATGCCGCCAAGCCGCACCGACGGCCCGACGGCTATGAGACGCACCGGCTTCTGACGCCCCGCTGGAAGGCCGCCGAGCGGCGCCGGCTGACGGAGTGGGGGCTCCCGAACAAGCCGGTGAAGCCGCTGCGCGTGTGGCTCAATCCGAATCACGGCCCAGCCTTGGACGCGCTCCCCTTCGACCTGGTGTGGGCGACGACGTGGGAGGAAGAGGCCAACGCTTTCGTCGCGCCGGTGCTGGGATTGCCCGAGCTGCCCTTCATCCCCTGGTCCTCGCCTCGGGCCGATCCCGGGGGCGGTGTGTTCTGGAAGACGCCGGAGATCGTCGCGTGGGCGAAAGGCCGGGCGTTCGCCTGGATCGACGACGAGATCACGGAGGCGGATCGCGCCTGGGTGAAGGATCACCATGACGGCCTCGCTCTACTGCACCGGGTCGACCCTCGATGCGGCCTGGCCAGCGGCGACTTCGCCGCGCTGACGGCATGGGCGACCGGCCTGGACCGACTCCTCAGCCAGCCGACAACCGACTCCTCAACCAGTTGACAACTGCCTGCGACGCCGTGCTTCACGCCCGCTGCGGCGCACCCCTCAGGAACGGGGAGCGGACTGATTGCTTCCGGCGGCCATCGCGAGTGCGGTGATCCAGCCGATCAGTGTCCACCCCAGAAGCAGGTTGATCACAAGCACGCTTCCCCGGTTCGCCATGCCTCGGCCGAATGCTATGAATGTCGGAATGAAATAGGCGACGATCAACAAAACGGCAAACACCAAAACAATGGGTCCCAGGTTTCCCAGGTCCATATCAACCGCTCCCGCAGGCAGGGCTTCGGCGTAGTCGTGTGACGTCCGGTTCGTGATCATCCGAGGCCGAGGAGTGCCAGGGGGCGGAGTGGGTCGCGGGCGTTGTGGTGGAGGCCGGCCGCGGTGTTCTTCACTCCGGCCGTGCGGAGTGCTCC